>CAZZNK010000086.1:0-9661 GCA_964655585.1 uncultured Flavobacteriaceae bacterium | reverse complement strand
ATATAGTGCCTTTAGGTCTATATCGTCAACAATTATGTTAAAAGAAATTACGGCTATAACCTTTTAGTTTATTTGATAGCTATAATTCTCTATTATGTTAAATATCCCAAATACATTTAGTTTCTATACAATCATTGTAACTTGGGTCAGAAAAATTTTAAATTAGAAGTTATAGGATATTTATTCTTTCAAAATATTTGTAGCTATAATTAGACGTTATGTAAAATAGCCACTTTCCAACAGCTTCAGCCAACAACTTACAGCCACTAAAAAGCAATAAATTTGAGTTTATAGTGAGTTTTTTACTGGTAGAATATGAACGTTATAAAAAGTTTTCAATTATTTCTAGGTAGCATTCCGCAAGAGTATAAAATTTTTGCCACTACATCTGCCCAATACTAAAATTTCTATACACTTGCTAACTTATCGTTTTATAAATTGCAATTCCAAACTGTATTAAATAGAGATTTATTATTTTAAATGTTATTATTTTACAATATTCCTTATTTGGTAGAAAAATCGCTCAATTAAGCGTAAATCTTCGGTAATAATTTCTGCACTTCCTTTCATTTCTTGCTGAAACTCTATGGTTTTATTATAAGTCGTTATCAGCTCTTTGGGTAAGCCAACATCTATTAAATAGTTTCCTTTTTCATCAGGAAATAATGAAATGGTTTTAATCGTTCCGTTGATTTCACCAAACTCATCAGACGGGTAATTGAGTAGTTTTATTTGTACTCGTTGTCCTTTTTTTATCTTTCCAGAATTGGCTGCAGGTGCTTTTATTTTACCAATAAAAGACGTGTTTTCTGTTGGAATAATTGTAAAAACTAAATCGCCTGTTTGTACTGTTTGCGTTTTTGTATAATAAGACAAGAAAGATACTTTTCCGTTAATAGATGATTTTAAAACAAATTGTTTCTCCCAATCTTTAATCATCTTTTTTAACTGATAATAAGACTGTAAAGCCTTTTTCAACAATCTGGTATCATTTTGTATTTTCTTGATAGTTGTACCTTTTAGGTTTTTTTGAGAATTACTAATCAATTCTCGTATTTGTGAAATAGAAGATTCTAAACTTTTGTAGGCTCTTTTTGCTTGTAAAAATTCTAATTGTTTTTGTTCGTATTCTTTAGCAGAAATAACGCCTTTATCAAACAGGTTTTTTTGCCTTTCTACATCTTTCTCTTTAAATGAAAGCTCTTTTTTGTTCAGTTCCTTTTGGTATTGTAAGTTTTGTAATCTACCCTTTGCTTCGATTATGGAAAACCGATTGGCAAATGTTTCCGATTTATAAGGTGTTAATTGATTGTTTAATAAATATTCTGAATAATTAGTTTCAAATTGTGCAAATGCACTGGTTACATCTCCTAAAATTAATGGAGGCAACTCATCTATAGGGAAACGGAATGTTTGATGGTTTATTTGTAAAGTATCTACAATACTTTTTAATAACAATACATCTTTATAAAAAGCACTGTTTTCTAAAATGGCAATGGTTTGGTTTGCAGTCACCGAATCTCCGTCTTTTGCTAAAATAATTTCAAATTGTCCATTAGATTTTGCAAATAGTTTTTCTGGTGGAAATGTAGTGGTAATCATCACTTGAGCAGTAATTACATCTGGATATTTTACAAACCAAGTAATACACAACAAGCCAATAATTAGAAATAACAACAAGGTATTTCCCCAACGAATCATCCAGTTTGGCACATAGCTGAGTATTTCTTGCACTTCTTCGCTTCGTATTTGTATGTTTTGAGTTTCTTGTGGCATTACTTTCCTAAATTCAATTGATTTTTTACCAAATGGTAGTAACTCCCTTTTAATGCAATCAATGCTTTGTGATTTCCTTTTTCTATAATTTTTCCTTTGTCTAAAACTACAATTTGATGCGCATTTTGTACCGTACTCAATCTATGTGCAATCACCACCGCTGTTTTGTCTGCAAAAAAAGTATTTAGGTTTTCCATAATTACTTTTTCGTTATTAGTATCTAAGGCACTCGTAGCCTCATCAAAAAACAAGAACTTTGGATTTTTATATACAGAACGAGCTATTAACAAGCGTTGTTTTTGTCCTGTGCTTAATCCAGAACCTTCGCTTCCTATTTTTGTGTTGTAGCCTAAAGGCAATCCGTCTATATAATCGTTGATATTAGCAACATCAATAGCGTGTTGTAATTTTTTGGTATCTACATAATCTTCGCCTACGGCAATATTTTTGGCAATGGTATCATTAAAAATATAACCTTCTTGCATTACAACACCTATGTTTGCTCTCCATACTTTTTGTGAAATGTTTTTAAGATTGAATTTTTCTATCATGATTTCTCCTTTATCTACCTGATAAAACCCTAACAACAGTTTCATTAGTGTTGTTTTTCCACTTCCACTTACACCGACAATAGCGGTGGTTTTATTGGCTGGTATTTCTAAGGATAAATCTTTAAGTACAGGTTCTAATCCACCAGTATATCTAAAGGTAATCTTGTTGAGTTTGATTGCTGCATTAGAAGGAATGGTGGTTACTTTTTCATCTTCTGGATTTTCTTCATTGTCCATATTATGAATTTCTCCTAATCTATCTAATGAGATTTGAGCATCTTGCACGTCTCTCATAAAATTAATCAATTGAGTAATTGGTCCATTTAATTGCCCAACGATGTAACTGATTGCCATCATCATTCCTAAAGTAATTTCTCCGTCAATGACTAATTTTGCAGAGAGTATGGTAACAAACATATTTTTTAGTTCGTTGATAAAGTTTGAACCTACGCTTTGGGTTTGTTCTAAAGATAAACTCTTGGTGGCTATTTTAAACAAACGAGCTTGCACATATTCCCAATTCCAACGCATGCGTCTTTCCGCATTGTGGAGTTTTATTTCTTGCATTCCGTTTATCAACTCTATTACCTTGCTTTGTTCTTGACTTACTTGCGAAAATCGTTTGTAATCTAATTCTTTCCGTTTTTTAAAGAAAAACAACACCCAAGCAAAATAAAGTACACTTCCGATAACAAATACACCAAATATTTGCATACTGTAATATCCTAACACAATACTAAAAATAATCAAATTGAAAAATGAAAATAGCACGGTTAATGAGGATGTTGTTAAGATTCTTTCTATTCGTTTGTGGTCATTGATGCGTTGTAATAAATCTCCTGTCATACGCACATCAAAGTAAGAAATAGGTAATTTCATCAGTTTGATAAAGAAGTCTGAGATTAATGAAATATTTATTCTTGTACTTAAATGCAAGAGTATCCAACTTCTAATAATTTCGAGGGCAGCTTTACCGATAAACAAAAAGAGTTGTGCAAAAAGAATGAGGTATACAAAGTGAATGTCTTGGTTTTTTATCCCTACATCTACCACACTTTGAGTTAAAAATGGTAGGATTAATTGCAACAAACTTCCTGCTAGTAACCCAATAATTAATTGGACTATAAATTTTTTGTATTTGAAAAGATATTTAAAGATAAATCTGAATCCAAATTTTTCGTCTTTGTCAAATTCTGTTTGATAAAATAGTGGCGTAGGTTCTACTAATAAAGCAATCCCTTCTTCGGTATTTTCATCTGCATTATTACCTATCCAACGAGTAATAAATTCTTCTTTGGTGTAGGTAATTAATCCGTGGGCGGGATCGGAGATATATAAAGTCGAAGACTTTATTGAGTTTCTTCCCTTTGGGAAGATGGAAGATGGGCTTTTGCTTTTATACAACACCACATAATGGTTCATATTCCAATGTACGATACAAGGTAATGGCACTTCTAAGAGTTTGTTATAGGATAGTTTTACACCCAAAGATTTAAAACCCATAGATTCTACCGCATCACTTAAGCCTAATAAACTACTACCTTCTCGGGTGGTTTCGCTTAAACTACGTAATTGTTGGGTGTTGATGAGCTTGCCATAGTGTTTGGCTATGATTTTTATACAGGTTGGTCCGCAATCTTTGGCTTCGGTTTGTTGGTAGTTTGGAAAAGGTTTCAATTAAAAAGTCTCTTTTTTATTCAGATAATAACTTCTTTATATCTGCTTCAATAATATTTTCACCACTATAACCTGTGTATTCCTTAATAATAATCCCTTTTTTATCAATTAAAAAAGTATGTGGTAACAGTGTTACACCATATTGGTATGCAACAGGGTCTTTAGTGCCTTTTAAATTAGATAAATTTATCCAAGAAATAATATTTTTACTACTAGACTCTTTCCATTCTAACATGTTTTTATCTAAAGCGTAACTAACAATAACTATATCGTCTTTATACTTTGCATGTAAAGGAGCAAACTCTTTGTTATTTTGAACATGACACCATTTACACCATTTTGCCCAAAAATCTAATACAATTACTTTACCTTTAAAATCTGACAGCTTCACAGTATTACCCTCTAAATCTCTTGCTGTAAAATCTTTAAAATGTTCGCCAATTTTCATCTTTTTAGTAGATAGATATTCTTTTAAAAATAAACCATTCTTTGAGTTTTTAAATTTTGGCTGTAAGCTTTTGTAAAAGAGCAATAGGCTATCAATTGGTAATTTATCTGAGTACTGAAAAAATTCATCTAAACAAAAAGTATTATTTGGATTTTTAAAAATAAACTCTTTTTGTTCTTTTTTAATTATATTTAAGTAATTATTTAGTATTTGATTTTTTCCTCTTTGAGTTTTTGAAGCAGATAATTTTTTATTTATGATTTCATTATATTTATACATGAATTTTCTGTAATTTCTTAAGTTTTCATTAGCATTATCATTAACTATATTAATATCAAGTTCTTTATTAATATCTCCTTTTACTTCAAGATTTTTATCAGAAAGCCATATTTCAAAATCAGCTAAAACCTTGTTTTTTTTATTTTTTATGTATATATACCCTAAAGTATTATTACCATCAATATTTTGATATAATAATTTGAAGGTTTTATTAATTAAATAGGCAGAATCTAGCACTTTATTACTTTTTTTTAATAGAATAAGTGTACTATCCTTAAGATTCTCTATTTCTCCTTTTATTTCAATTATTCTTGATACTAATTCTTTTTTTACTTTTTCTTTTTTACAAGAAGAAATAATTGACAGCATTACTATAATTAAGAATGTAGTGTTTTTCATTTTTAGTATTGATTAAATTAAGACTTCTTTGTCTTCCAAGAGTTCTTCAATATACAATAAAACATCTTCTCTTTCATAAATTTGAGGGTAATTATATTCTCCTATAAAAATTGTAGGTGTAAATAAAATTGAATTATTTCTATTGTTAAGATGTTGTTTTTTTAAAAGATTTTTTATTTCTGATTCATTATTTGTACTTCTACCATATATAGAAAACCATTTTTCAAAATCTTTATTTATAAACCAATCTCCTAAGGCTTCCATAAATTTATCTTCTCCTTGTCTTAAATAAATATCAATAAGTTTGTAATGTAGTACATCTTTTGGATCATTTTTTTCGTTAGAGGGTAAAAATGAGAAATGGATATTAAGATGTATGTTATCTGAATATTTATGTAGTAACTCCTCAATTAATAAATGTGCTTTTTTACAAAAGTTACACATTGGATTGGTAACAATTGATACTTTTAGCTTTGAACTTTTATTACCAATTGAAATAACAGATTCTAAGTTTTTATAGTTAATTTTTCTTTCTGCTAATAAAGAGTGCTTAAATAAAGAATAATTTCTTTTAAATTTAATCAATTTTTTATTTTCTGATTGTAATGTATAATACTTCGTAATAATAGGCTTTATAAGAAGCCAACCAATTAAGGGAATGATAAATAAAATAATAAAGTACAAAAATGATATTGCATTAATATTAGCATTATTAGGTATTGTATAATAATACAAAGAGCTCATAATTAATTCTGCGTAAATAACTGAAATAATACCTAAACAAACAACACACCATTTTTTTACAACCCGCCACTGGTAATAAATAGATACTAAAGTAATTGGTATTGATGCGAGAAGCGTGTATAAAGAAAGTTTTGTAAAATCTATAATAGAATTTGTAGAAATAAAAAACAGTACCCCTATAAACTGTGCTATAAAAAATACAATACTTATATCACTAAATCCAAAGGTTTTGAAAATTTTAAATTTATCAGAATTTATGATTGTATTACAATCTAAATCTGCAGTAGCATTACAGAATTTAGAAGAAAAATCAGTTTCAATATAATAGCCTTGTTTTATAGCCTCAATAGATAGAAAAACACCAGTAAATATAAGCAGTATAGAAATACCAAGCCACAAAGAACAATAAGTTGCAAATAAAATAAAACTCATCAGAATTATATTTTTTAGAGTCTTATTCTTAAATCTTTTATTATTTTTTGATAGTCCTATATTATTGTTTTCTACAATCAGTACTATGCCTGACCATACATCTTTAAAATCATTTTCAGAAAAAATTTCATTATTATTTTCATCACTAAAAATGGTATATTCAGTATTGTTTTTTTGAACAAAATACAATTGGAGAGTATTCTTATACTTTATCTCTGCAATAAAAGATTTTGGTAAGTGTATTGTTGATTTATCTGTAATTTTGGTTGCAAAACTATTGATGTTAAAAAAATGTAAAGTATCGTAAAATGATAGTAAGGTAGGGTAGTTTGGGTGCGTTTCTAATTGAAATTTAAACTCAGTATTGTCTAAATATATTTCCTCTGCCTTCAAATAATTGAGAAAAAATAAATTATTTTTTGTTTTGGACATAGTATTATTTATGATAATTTTTATTGTTTTTTCCTAATTTAGTTTTTTGTCAATATCATTTTCTTTTTTGAAGTTTACTGTTTCTTGTGTTGCAAATATTTTTCTTAACTTTTTATCAATATCATTTTCTATTTCTTCAGAATACCCAACCCATAAACCAACAATTCTACCAGTTTTGTCAATTAGCATTTTTTTAGGGATTGGCGTTGGATTATACTTATCTAGAAAAACTTTGTTTATGATTTCTCCATTCATAAAATTAGATACAATGTTATACCAATCATTAATTTCTTCTTGATTTATTGCTTTTTTCCAAGATTCTATATTGCTATCAAAAACTGAAATAGCTAGAATTTCAAAACCATCTGGATGGTATTTTTTGTAAAGTTTTTTTAAATGTGGAAAACTTTTTCTACAAGAGGTACACCAACTAGCCCAAAAATCTAATAAGACAATATTTTTTCCTCTAAATTGTTTAAGGGAAATAGGCTTTTTATTAATATCTAGAACGCTAAAATTTGGAGGAATTGCTCCAATTTGTAACCTTTCTTCTTTTAAAATATTACTTCTTAATTTTTTTCCATCTTTACTATTCTGAACAGAGATGTCTAATGTTTTGAAAATTGATTTTACAGAATCTAGAGAAATTGAATTCCTTTCTTGTAAAAGCATTAAATGAAACGGAACTATAAATGATTTGGGGTTGGATAATGTAAATTGAATAATATTTGATTCTAAAATACTACTTTCTTGAGTGATTTTTTTATTTATTTCCTTGAGTTTTTTTTTGAGTTCTTTTTTTTCAATTTTAGTGTTCAGTTTTTTTAGACTATCCTTTTTTTTATAGAGTATTTTAATTTTTAATCTACTATTATTTTTTATTTTATCCAATTTTTCACTTTCCGTTTGGGTTTTAGAACCCTTTAATTTCAATTCATTAAATTTATCCTTAACAAGTGTAATGGCCATATTTTTTTGTTCTAAATAGAATGTTCCTTTATCATTCTCATTTATAATATTTGCTAAAGTTGGTTCAGATATGAAACCTTTATAGGTGAATTCTCCATTTTTGATAAATACTGTATCTTTTACTATGATTGAGTCTGGAGTGTATTTTAAAATAAGAAAACCATCTTTTTGGTTAAGAATTTTTCCATGTAAAATAAATTTATTTGAGTGTGCTGTTTTCTCTTGCATACAACTTATAAAAAAAAATAAGTTGTAGAATATTATGGCTATTATTTTAAAATTTCTTGTTTTGATGTTAATTTTTCTCATTTGTTTAAAATTTAAAGATTTATTAATATAAATTCTATACCTTTTATTTAGAGATATGGATAAATTTAAAGATGAAAATATACGAAAATTGCCACAATAATTTTAGTTTAGCTATAATTTAATTTAAAATAACAAACCTTATTATTAAATACGATCATAAACCCCCTATATTTTAATAAGGGGCTTTAGAATATCTATTGGAGTCTAATTAGTCATACAATAATCACCTTGACCCTTTATATAATGACAAATTCCACAGTTACTATAAGTGCAATCTGATTTTTTACTACACTTAGTCATACAACCGCCTTCTCCTTGCATCATCCCACCAAAAACATTTCTCATTTCATTTCTACTAAGATTATTTTTAAATATATTTTTCATAATAAATATTTTTAAGAGTTATATCTACTCATTGCAGGCTTTTCGATTTCCGCCTATAATAAAATGTAAAGTAAATTGCAATTTTTTACTCCGCTAAGTTGTAAAGAGTATTTGAAAAAAGAAGATTTAAAATTTCTAATGTTTAGTAAATTTTTACTTATTTTAGCAAAAAGTAAACTACTATGATGTTAATTGGCGCTAAATTAAAACGTATAAGAGAAGATAAACGCTTTTCACAACAAGAGATTGCAGCTGTTTTAGAAGTTTCTCAAAAAACATATTCTAATATAGAAAGTGATAAAAGTACCCCAAGCATAGAGCAATTATCTGCTTTAAGTACATTTTTAGATTTTAATTTATTAGAATTATTACAAGAACAAGGGATAATTTTTAACCAAAATAACAACTTTACAGATAATAGTACAGGTGTAGTAGTGAACAATTTACCTGATAATTTAATTGCTCAATTTAAAGCTAGGTTAGAAGAAAAAGAAGAAATTATTAGCTTGTTAAAAGAGAAAATTTCTTGGTTAAAAAAGAAATAGTACTTTAATTTACCACTTCATACACGTTTTTTTCCCTCTGCTTCTACCCTTTCTTAAAACAAGTATTCCGCTACATTTATAAAGAAACATTTTAGTATAAAACTTTTTTACAAAATTTATGGTTTACATATTGCTTTTCTCCAAAGCTCAAGTAACATAACGCAGAACATTATAGTACAAATATACAGTAATTTCTGTATAGCCGTTTTTAGGCTATTTACACATAATTAAAGATATAATGTCTTTAGACTTATATCTTTAATTATGTTAAAGGAAATTGCGGCTTATATACTTTTGGTTTTATTTGATAGCTATAATGTAATATTATGTAAAATATCCCATAAAGTTCTGTACTCTCTAATAAACTGTAGAACTTGGGTCATTAAACATTAGGCTCTTGGGTTTTGTACTAAATAAGAAACATTCTGCTGTTTGTAGCTATAATTAGACGTTATGTAAAATTGCCGCTGCCAAACGCTCGATTGCTTTTTAAAAATAATTATGCTATCGCAGTAATTTTTTTAAACACAATTATCCATCGCTTGCCAACGCCAAAAAAAAGCTAACCTTTTAGATTCATTTTAAACTTTTCATTGGTGAGGATATTCTCGTTATATTTTTTTTTACGAGCTTTTCGTTAGTTTGCCACAAGAGTATAAAATTTCCCAACCGCATTATCCTTGCTTAAAATTTCTATACACTTGTTAACTTTAGCA
>CAZZNK010000085.1:0-9689 GCA_964655585.1 uncultured Flavobacteriaceae bacterium | reverse complement strand
AAAATACAATTATAAATGGTGTTAAACTAATTGCAATTCCAGATGTTTTACTAACCTTGTTTTTATGTTTTCTGATGGGAATATCGTTTTATAAAACATTTATTTATAGAGATTTAAAATTAGTTGCGGTTATTTCTGTGATTGTTATCATTTTATTATTTGTATCTCAATTATCAGATATTTTTATAATGTTAGATAATGATTTTGCAAACCAATTGATTAGAATTATAGCCAAGACTTCGTTGATTTCTATATTTTTAGTATTGGCAATAAGTTGGGTAATTCAGTTGGCAAATACACCAAAATCAAATGAAATTAAAATTCAGTTTTTAGATTGGTCTTTGGTACAGTTAACGATTCCTTCAAAAGGAATTTATGAACGTAAAATCGATTTTGGCTCAAAAACAACGCAGTATAAAAACTTGTTAAATTTCGCTTACAAAAGAAAATTTGCTGATGCTTCTGAGCAATGTATTATTGTAAATTCTGGAGGAGAAATTAAAAGTCAAACATACCTAACAAGAATTATTGACAATATCAATGGCATTCTTCAACTAGAAGAAAATAATAAAATTGAGCGTAGAGATTTAATCACATTCGTTGGAGAAAGTAAGTATAGATTGCGCATGCTTCCTGAACATATCATCATTGATGAGGCACTTTTAGATGAGTTTAAAAAAGGGAATTAATCCACTTACAAAAACTCACAAACAACTATTTTTTAGTACAATTTGCTACAGTGTTAGATAAAGTTTAGAAAGGCAAATACATTTGTCAAAAATCTAAATTTTATGAACACAGACACGTCACAACAAGAATTATTCGGACATCCAAAAGGATTGTTTTATCTGTTTTTTGCAGAATTATGGGAGCGCTCAGTTTCTATGGAATACGAGCATTATTAATGCTCTATATGGTCAATGAAATATTCAAAGCATTGGCAGAAAAAGACACAGCAGCAGCAATAGTATATGCATCTTATGGCTCTTTAGTTTACGCTTCAACAGTTATTGGAGGAAGAATATCAGATAAAATTCTTGGAATGCGAAGTTCTATTTTTTTAGGAGGAATCTTAATGGCGCTTGGTCATTTTGTATTGGCTATAGAAAATGACATTGCCTTTTTTATGGCGTTAGCTTTTATAGTTGTTGGGAATGGTTTTTTTAAGCCAAATATTTCCACTTTTGTGGGCTCGTTATATAAAGATGGTGATCGAAGAAAAGATTCTGGTTTTACAATTTTTTATATGGGAATTAATATTGGAGGCTTTGCAGCACCACTTTTATGTGGGTGGCTTGCCGTAAAATATGGTTGGCATTATGGCTTTGGTTTGGCTGGAGTTGGAATGCTTGTTGGTTTGATTTTCTTTTGGAGTGGCATACGGAAAAATGTTTTTGGAAATCTTGGTTTACCGCCAAGTAGAGAAGTGTATAATAAAGAGTATTTAGGTATTCCTCAGAAAATAATGATTCCAATTATAGCATTTGTCGTGACTCCATTAATCGCATATATTTTGGCTTCGTATAAATCTATTGCAGGAGGAGAAACATTTTTAGGTGACCAGAATTATGTGAATTTGATTTTTAAATTTATAGGCGTTGGAATAGTCTTTTACTTAGGCTCTGTTTTATATAAAGCAACGCTTGATGAACGGAAAAAGTTAATTGTAGCAATCTTAATCACCTTTTTTATGACACTTTTTTGGGGATTCCATGAACTTTCAGGAAGTGTAATTACTTTGTTTGCTGATAGAAATGTAAATCTTTCTTATATGAATGCAAGTCAGACAAACTCATTGAATTCATTGGTTATTATTGTGTTGTCAATTCCAATATCGTTATTGTGGGCATATCTTTCAAAAAGAAATTTAAACCCAAGAACACCCTATAAGTTTGGTTTCGGATTGATATTAGCAGGACTTAGTTTCTATGTTTTGTCATTAAGTAAAGGGTCTGCAGATGCAAATGGAATGGTTCCTTTTGCATATTTAATTATTATGTATTTTATATTATCTATCGGAGAATTGTTCATGTCTCCTGTCGGATTGTCTAAAATCACAGACTTATCGCCAAAAAGGATTATCTCATTTATGATGGGAATTTGGTTTCTATCCTCTGCATTTGCATTTCAAATTGTGGGTTTTATCTCTAAAAAATTAGCGATAGAAAGTACAGATGCCAATGTTGGTGGATTTCAAACTTTAGAAATTTATACAAATGGTTTTGGTTTGATTGCAAACTATGCTTTAGGTGCTGGAATACTGATTTTAATAATTTCTCCTTTAATTAAAAAGTTGATGGGAAATGTGCATTAACAAAAAAAAGCCTTCTGAAAATCAGAAGGCTTTTTTTATGTTTTTGTGAGAAGAAATAATCAAGTAGATGAGTTTGCTAGAACACCAATGTTTTATTTAGTTATTTAGTATTAACTATTGGAGAGTTATTTTTATCGCCAATCGGTTTGTCAAAAATGACAGAACTATCTCCTATAAAATATGTGTCTTTTATTATGGGAGTTTGGTTTTCTGCTAACTTTTATGGATATTTTTTTGCAGGAAAAACATCAAAACTCACAGTAGTTTCAGAAGGTGAGTTGGGTATGTTTTCAAAAGCGATTTTTGGGAGTATTACAGAGTTTGTCACAGGGATTTCAAACACTTCTATAGTACAACAAAGTGATAATTTTCAGCAATTATATTCCTATGTTTCCGTATATTCAAGTTTTGGAGTGATAGCAGTAGTAGTTGGCTTATTAGTGATGTTTTATCATCGCCAATTAAAAAGAAGATAAATGGAATTCGTTAAGATGGAATATTAGAGTAATTTGTTATAACTTGCTCTAAAACTTAAAATAATGAATACAAATCAACAATATTTTGATGTAAACAAAGAAACTTGGAATAAAAAAGTTGCTGTACACGCAAAAAGTGAAATGTACAATTTATCAGCTTTTAAAAACGGAAAAAACTCTTTGATGAAGTATGAATTAGATGTTTTAGGTGATCAAGTTAATGGAAAGTCACTTTTACATTTACAATGCCATTTTGGGCAAGATACGTTGAGTTTTAGTAGGATGGGAGCAAAATGTACAGGTGTAGATTTATCTGATGAAGCGATAAAATTAGCGAAACAACTTAATTCAGAACTATATTTAGATGCCAATTTTATTTGTTGTAATGTTTATGATGTAAACAAGCATATTACAGAAAAATTTGATATCGTTTTTACAAGTTACGGAACCATAGGCTGGTTGCCAGATTTACAACCTTGGGCAAATATAATTGCTTCTCGATTAAAATCTGGAGGCACTTTTTTTATGGCAGATTTTCATCCTATTGTTTGGATGTTTGATGATGTTAATGAAAAGCATGAAATGAAGTACGCTTACAATCAAAAAGAAGTGATTTACGAAGAATATTCAGGGACGTATGCTGATGAAAAAGATAAAATAGTTACTAAAGAGTATGGTTGGAATCACGGTTTGGGTGCAATTATTACTGCTTTAACTTCTGCGGGATTACAGATAGAATTCTTAAAAGAGTATGATGAGTCTCCGTATGATGTTTTGCCAAATTTGATAAAAAATAAAAACGGATTATTTGTAACCAAAGACAAATTATATCCGTTAATTTATACGATAAAAGCAACGAAACCTTACTAAATATTACCTAAATTGATATGAAATGAGATTCCCGCTTTCGCGGGAATGACAAGTTGTTATTTGAAATGAATACAATTTTAAATAGTTTTTCTTATTTTTTTGTATTGCAGTCTTTTAAAATACCTTCAGCTCTTTCTTTCCCCCATTTCGGATAAAATTGTTTTGGTTTATCAGTTTTAAACAATTCTAAAGCACGCTTTACATCTTTGCAAAATGGTGTGATTGATTTTCCGAAGAAACGAGCTCCACCCATATCCCATTCTGCCTTTCCTAGAACTACTCTTGGGTTCTTTGGTGCAGTTTTTAGTGCTTTTGCGTACAAGGCGTAATTGGTGCCAGACAAACGCATACCATATTTTTGACCATCAAAAGCAATGTATGCCGTATTTAAAAGTGCTTGGGTAATAATAATTTCTGGGTTGTCTTTAGAAAGTCTTTTTGCTTCATCTAAAAAAGCCTGTGCTTTGGTAAGTTTAGCGTTTAAGGTTGTTTCGTCTTTTAACCCAAAGCTCCCTAAAACTTCTAAAGTTGCTACATAAAATGGCGGTAACCAATTGTCTTTTTCAGCTTTAGAAATACGTTCAAATAGTTGAGAGGCTTCTGTAGTTTTTTTAGCATCCCAAAGCTTAAAAGCTTTTGTCATACCGTTTTCATATTGAGTTTGTGCAGATGTATTTGCAACAAATAATACCGAAATAATTAAAATAAGTTTCTTCATTTTCAAGTGTTTTAGTTAGTTTACAATGACAGGAATTGTTGTATTTTTTGTAAGATTAAATTTTGCGTCTTTATATTTAGGAGGTCCAAATCTACCAACGGCTCCGTTTGAACATCCTGTACTTTCTTTAGGGATTCCAAGGAAATTAGTATCTAATTTTTGATTGTTATTTTTATCATAATAAGCAGAAATAGCATAGATACCTTCAGGTATATTTTTAAATATAGCGATTGCTTTTTTATCGGTAATTTTCACAATATCTCCTTTAAAACCTTTCTTTAAAAAGGATTTTTTGTTATTATAAAGTCCTACATAAATTTTGCCTTTGTTAGATTCCATTCCAGAAATTTTTACAGTAATTGTGTGTGTGTTTTCTTGAGCGATGGTTGCTAAAGTTCCACTAATAAATAAAATGAGTGTAATAATAATTTTTTGCATAATGTTATATCTTATAGTTCAAATATCTAATAATTCTATCGGTTAAAAATAATGTTTTTACTGAGTTGTTATTTTTTAGGGACGAATTGTAAAAAGAAGATAGTTATTGAGTTATCCAATCTAAAACAATAGGATAAATTTCTTTTTTTGCATTTTGAGAAAGGATAATTCTACTGTGATTATAATCTTCAGAAGAACCATTTTCTTTTGCACACAAGACAAGTTTGTTTTTAGGGTTTTTAAAAGCATTTAAAAACTGTTTACAACCAGTTTTAGGAGCGATAAGAGTATCTCCTTTTGCGCAAATAGACAAAATAGGTGTTGTTATTTTGTTCATTTTTTCTAAATAATCAAAACTCTGACTTCCCATAAAATTACGGTGTAAATTCCAATTAAACCATTGTTTCATGGTATAATAGGGTTCGTTATGTTCACTAGACCCAATTATTTTTGCAGGTACAAAACCAATAATGGCACTTGCATATTTTCCGACCCAAATTTGTAATCGATTTTTAAAAGTAGTTGCAGCTCCAAAGGCTTGACATCCGAAGAAAGTAATACAATGTATTTTTGAAATATAAGTAGGGTTCTTGATAAGAAACATAGATAAAATAAGTCCACCACCACTATGTGTTACACAATCTAATACTGTTATTTTTTCATTTTTGAATAAATATTCAAAAACGGCAGGAAGATCAAATTTAGCAATGGTTTCAAAATTAAATTTTTGCTTGGTTTTTGAGCTATTTCCGTGATTACGCCATTCCATAATCCAACAAGTAAAGCCTTTGTCAACTAAATACGAAGTAATTCCTAAGAGTATTTTTTTATTAGAAAATGTTCCGTGAGTTAAAAAAATGTGTTTTGTATGAAGAGGTGTCTGAGGGCTTATTTTCCATAAGGCAATTTTCTCTCCATCTACTGTGTTGATATGAAATAAGTTTTCGGTCAAATCTTGAATAAATTAATTTCAAATATCTGATTTTTTAAATATGAAATACTATTCTCGATATAATTTTTGTTCATTTGATTTAGAAAAACCGTTTGAATTGATAGAATTTTATAAATTATCAAGTTGATTGTCTGTTTTGTCATTACTAATCGTCCAGAAAAATCCTATAAAAAAGAACCTGTCTGCACTGGGTACAAGGGCTCTTCTTTCAAAAAAACCATTTGTATTAGGTTGATTTTTATATTGATATCCGTTTACGTTTTGTGTTCCAAAAACATTATTTACTGAAAAATATAATATCTTTTGTTGACTAATTAAATACGCCCAATTCATACTTACAGAATTGTAGTTTTTAGTTTGTGCATTTAAAAAACCTATTTCATTTGGGTTGGTGTAATTTCTTCCAGAAGCAAATGTGTAACTAAAGCCAATTTGACTTTTCCAATCGCTAATCCAATATTTACCAACCACAGATAGATTGTGTTTTGACGCAAAATTGGGTCTTGCTTTTGTTGGATAATTTTTATAATCTCTTTCGGTATCTAAAAAAGAGTAGGAAATCCAATATTGTGTGTTTTTTATACTTTGGTCATCTCTCCAAAACACATCGATTCCTTTTGCGTATGCACTTCCGTTATTTGAATAGTTTGATGTTGGTAAACTAAACCGCGTGTCATATTTTACCAAGTTTTTATAATCTTTGTAATAGGCTTCAACTCTAAAAATTTGCTTGCCTTTTACATATTGATAGTTAGCGATAAGGTGTGATGTGTTTTCTGCGGTAAAATGAGTATTAAATTTTAAATACTCTTTCTTCGGATTTTGATAAAATTGTCCATAAGCCAAAGAGAATTGTGCATTTTTACCTGATTTATATGCTAAAGAGAGTCTTGGTGAAACGGTAAATTCTTTTAATAACTCAGAATATTCGCCACGGACACCAATTTTTGAGGCTAATTTTTTGGAGAAAAAGATATCCATTTCTGCAAAAGTTCCTACAGTATTATTCTTAAATCCGTAGTTAAAATTTCCTATTGTAGCTCCTTTAAAATCTTCATTAAAATGGGTGATAAAATATTCTGTACCAAAATTTAGTTTTAACCGGTTGCTATATCTTTTTTGTAATTTTACTTTTAAATGTGCGGAGTTTTCGGTGTCTTTAATTTTATCGTCAATTATCTTGATATTACTCACATCATTAGTAAAAGAAACTCCTCCAGAAATTTTCCAATCATTTCCTAAATCATTTTTATACGAGCCGTTAAAATATACGTTTCTGTTTTTTAATCCGAAGTGAAAACCATTTATTAGATTGATGTCTTCTTGTATCAAATCAAAATCAGTATAGCTAAATGCTCCGTACAATTTAAGCATAGAATCGTCTTTAAATTCATGACGATAGACCATTTCTCCGTTTGCTGATTGAAAAGGTTTTTTCCAAGTATTTTTATCAGGAAAAGCTTCTAAATAGGGTTTTAAATTGATGTAAGAAATGTTGGTGCTCAAAGAATTTTTACCCCAAATCTGCGTGTTTCCAATACCCAAACCCACTGACATAAATGATAAATCTGTTTTTTCTTGTGTTGGTTTATCAATGGTGTTTAAAAGTAAAACACTAGAGAGGGCTTGCCCATACTCGGCAGAATAACCGCCTGTTGAAAATGTAATTCCTTTGAATAGGAAAGGGGAGAAGCGTCCTCGAGTAGGGATATTGTTTGTAGTTGGTGTGTATGGAGTAAATACACGGATGCCATCTACAAAAATTTGTGTTTCATTGGCATCACCACCACGCACAAAAAGTCGACCATCTTCAGCATTTGTTGAAGTTCCGGGTAAGGTTTGTAATGCGCCCACAAAATCACCTAAAGCACTTGCAGTAGTTACTACATCTAGTGGTTTTAGAGCTGTTACTTTGGCATTATCGCCTGCTTTAAAAGTACCTGCGTTGATAACAACTGCATCTAAAGAATTTACATCATCTTGCAATTTTATATGGATGTTTTTAAAAGTTGATATAGCCGCAGTTTTAGAATAAGTTTCAAAAGAAATGAAAGAAACAACAATAGTTTGTGGACCCTTTTCTGATGTTTTGAATGAAAACTTTCCGTTTTCATCGGATGAACCTCCGTCATATGTTCCTTTTAAATAAATGTTTGCTCCGTAAATTGGCTCTCCATTTCTATCGGTAATTTTTCCAGAAATAGTAGTTTGTGCAATTATTGATAACTGAAAAATTGCAAATAGTAAAAATAGAAACTGTTTCATTTTATGTGTATTTATTTTGTGCAGTACAAAGATGAAAAAGTTTGTTTTATTTTTGTAAAAAGAACTACTGAGTTGTGTTTTTTTAGGGGTGAGTTGTGTTATTCATTTAAATTAAAATCACGGATTAGCATTTTAGTAAATTTTCTAGCTCCTATGTAATTCAAATGAGTTAAGTCTTTATAGTTATTCGGAGATTGTAAACTATCAATATAGATAAATATATTATTGCTCTTTGCAAAATACTGATACTCTTTCGTTTCTTTGGGTTGATAATAAGGAGAAGTGAAAAAAGTAATATCTAAATTATTCTTCTTTGAGAATTTTTTAATTTTCTCTAATAATTGATTTTGATAGTTTTTTCTAAAAATATAGTTGCTTTTTTTATTTTCTATTAATTGATGTAAACCAATATAAAACTCTTGGGCTCTTTTTTTATTTCCAAGAGTCAAGAGAAGCTCTCTATAACCAATTTTAGGATTATAATTCATGTATCTATAAAATGGGAGATAATAATCTAAATAAAAATCTTTATCATTTTCTTTTAAATGATTTTTCACAATACCATTTTTCACATAAGGCATAAAATAACTTGAGCTGATAAATTCCTTTTTTCGCGTTGAAGAGAAAGAAGTTTCGTCTACTTGTATAAAATACTGATTTATATTAAAATTATTTTTTACTAACATTTTTAACGTTAAAAATGTCTCTGATAAATCTTGACCCGAAATACCTAAATTTAAACTTTTTTTATGAGTAATACTATCTATAAATCTAGTATTAATATGAAATTGAACTCTCGAAGAACCTAAAAAAACATAGTCATAGGTTTTAGTATTACTTTTAAAAATATACTGAACTTTATTCCTTACAACACTAGTTTTAGTGTAAACCGATGTAAAAAAGAAATCTAGTAACCATAATACTGAAAAAACAATAATAATCCTTAATAAAATATATTTTACAAATTTAATCATGTTTTTAGAATTGAAAATAAATAAAACTTGAATGATTTGCAAACATCCCAAAAATGAAAAACATAGAAATTATAATAATTTCATTTAAGAAGCCAAACCTTCCCTCAAAAGGAGTTTCTTTTTCCCTATAAAACCATTCAAAAACAATGAAAATAATAATTAAAAATATAATTTCTATAGAATATCTTTCAATTCCACTTAAATAATCAATTTTTAAAAAATGATTAGAGGTAAAAATTCTTTGAATATAATCAACAGCAACACTAATACTTTCTGCTCTAAAGAAAACCCAGGCTAAGGTAGTTAAACTAAACGTTATTAAAATTTGAAAAAACTCTTTTAAACTGGGTAACCAGGTGTTTTGGGCTACAATTCCTAAATAATTTCTATTGGTATTGGTTAACAATAACGGAAGGAAATACAGTGCATTTAAGCCTCCCCAAACAATAAACGTCCAATTTGCACCGTGCCAAAATCCGCTGATTAGAAAAATAGCAAATACATTTCTTACTTGTTTTAATTTACTCCCTCTAGAACCTCCTAACGGAATGTATAAGTAATCTCGAAACCACGTTGATAAAGAAATATGCCATCTGCGCCAAAACTCTGCAATATCTCTTGAGAAATACGGGTAATTAAAATTTCGCATCAAATCAAACCCAAACAAACGAGCTGTTCCTAT
>CAZZNK010000084.1:0-9711 GCA_964655585.1 uncultured Flavobacteriaceae bacterium | reverse complement strand
TTTTCTTTAATCAAGCAGATAAAAAAAATGCCAAAGAAACCTATGCAAAAATATTGACATGGTTTACTATTTTTGGGTCATTTTTTATGTTAATCGTTGTTGTTTTTATTGACTTTTTTGCAAAAATTCTTCTCGGTAAACCAGAATATTTTGAAGCTTTATACATTGTGCCGATTATTTTATTAGCAAATCTTTTTTTAGGAATTTACAACAACCTGTCCGTTTGGTATAAACTAACCGATAAAACAAAATACGGAATGTATTTCTCTGTTTTTGGAGCGATAATTACCGTTGTATTTAACATCGTTTTAATTCCAAAAATTGGTTTTTTAGCTGCTGCGTTAGCAACATTAGTAACGTACAGTTTTATGATGCTGCTTTCTTATTTTGTAGGAAAAAAACATTATCCTGTTCCGTATCAACTAAAAAAAGTGGGGATTTATCTTTTAATTACTATTCTTTTTAGCAGTGCATCATTTCTTTATTTTAGAGGAAATTATTGGTTTTCTATGACTACTATTTTTCTTTTCTTTGGATGGATTTATTGGAACGAAAAAGAAGAATTACAACGAATACTTAAAAACAACAGTTAAACAAATACTTATGAACGTACAAATCATCAATAAATCAAAACACGCCACGCCAGTTTATGAAACCGAAGGGTCTGCAGGAATGGATTTAAGAGCAAATATCTCTGAATCTATCACATTAAAACCTTTAGAAAGAGCCATTGTAAAAACAGGATTGTTTATTGCATTACCTATTGGTTTTGAAGCTCAAGTACGTCCAAGAAGTGGTTTAGCAGCAAAAAAAGGAATTACAGTATTGAACTCTCCAGGAACCGTAGATGCAGATTATAGAGGAGAAATCGGCGTGATTTTGGTAAACTTATCCAACGAAAATTTTGTAATTAATGATGGGGAACGAATTGCACAATTAGTCATTGCGAAACACGAACGTGTAAACTGGCAAGAAGTTGCTATTTTAAACGAAACGAAACGTGGTGCTGGTGGTTTTGGAAGTACTGGAGTGTAAATGAGTGTCTAATTGCGTAAATAATAAAAAACCGTTACAGATTGATTACTTCTGTAACGGTTTTTAGCAATAGTTAGAACTTTTAATTTTGTGAGGAATGTAATTTATTACAAATTGTCATGTTACTTCAACTTCGCTCAAGACAAGCTAACCTCCTCGAAATAACAACTGTTTTATTTATTCTTGATTATCAATCGCTTCTTTAATTTTCCCTTCTAACTCTTCCATTAAATCTGGGTTATCTTTAATCAAACTTTTTACAGCATCTCTTCCTTGACCCAATTTTGTTTCTCCGTAACTAAACCAAGAACCGCTTTTTTTAATAATTCCGTAGTTAACACCAATATCTAAAACCTCACCAACTTTAGAGATTCCTTTTCCGTACATAATATCAAATTCTGCAATTTGAAACGGTGGCGCTACTTTATTTTTAACCACTTTTACTTTGGTCATGTTTCCAATAACTCTATCACCATCTTTTATTTGCGTTCTTCTACGAATATCTAAACGAACCGAAGCGTAAAATTTTAAAGCATTTCCACCAGTAGTAACTTCTGGATTACCGAACATTACACCAATTTTTTCTCTTAATTGATTGATAAAAATAACCGTACAATTTGTTTTGCTAATTGTACCTGTTAATTTACGCAATGCTTGAGACATTAAACGAGCGTGTAAACCCATTTTAGAATCACCCATTTCTCCTTCAATTTCTGATTTTGGAGTCAATGCAGCAACCGAATCAATTACAATAATATCAATAGCGCCTGAGCTAATTAAATTATCTGCAATTTCTAAAGCTTGCTCACCATAATCTGGTTGAGAAATGATTAAGTTATCGATATCTACGCCTAAATTTTCTGCATAAAAACGATCAAAAGCATGTTCTGCATCAATAAAAGCTGCAATTCCGCCTGCTTTTTGTGCCTCTGCAATTGCATGAATTGCTAAAGTTGTTTTTCCTGAAGATTCTGGTCCGTAGATTTCAATAACACGTCCTCTAGGATATCCTCCAACGCCTAAAGCTAAATCTAAGCCTAAAGATCCTGAAGAAATTGCATCTATATCTGTAATGGCAACATCGCCCATTTTCATTACAGTGCCTTTTCCGTAAGTTTTATCTAATTTATCTAAGGTTAATTGTAATGCTTTTAATTTTGCTTGTTTTTCTTTATCTGCTGACATATAATTGTTGTAAAATTTTATAAAAATAAGTGCCCACAAGTTACAAAAATCTCTTTTTGATTTTGTTTTTTTGTGATACATTTATCAACATTATGAAAAATACTATTTTTTTACAAAGTGATGATGGCTTTTCTCAAGTTAAAATTACAAATGGCGAACTAATTAGTTATCAAAAAAAAGGTGTAGAATACTTACATCAGAAAGAAAACCTAGGTTGGAATCATACCGATACAGAAATGTTTCCTATAATTGGTCCTACTATAAAAAATAACTTTAAAGTCATTACTGATAAAGGCGTAAACTATGTAGATCAACACGGGTTTTTAAGAGAAATGAACTATTCTTTAATTTCTTTGGATACAAATACTGCTGTTTTTAATAAAGTGTATGTAAAAAATACACCAATTCTAAATGGTAAGTATCCAGAAAAATCAACCGTAAAACATCTTTTATGGAAGTATGATTTTATGTTTCAAAAACATATTAAAATTACAAATGATACTTTAAAAATTACATTTACAATCCACACAAAAAAACCGATGCCTTTTATGTTAGGGTACCATCCTGCATTTGTTCTTTCTGGAAAAAATAGCGAACTATTTACAACAGAAACTACCTCTTTTTCTTTACAAGATGTACTTAGTTCTGGCGCAAAGGCTTATCCTTTATTACATACAAATAAAATAGTTTTAGCGCTACAGTCTGGTAAAAAAATAACCTTACAAACTACTGGTTTTAATAATTTAATGCTTTGGTCAGAAGTTAATAATATGGTGTGTATAGAACCTATTACCCAATATCCTGATTTAGAAAACCAGCAATATTCAGACAAAAATATGCGAATTTGTAAAGATGTCGAAGAGTTTTCTGTAACAATAAATGTAGATTAATGAAGCTTAAACACCATCATTTTATTTTACACAAACCCTACGGAACCATTTCTCAATTTGTAAATCCCGCGAAGCGAAAAAAGAAATTATTAGGAGATTTATTTGATTTTCCTGAAGGAACAATGGCTATTGGAAGGTTAGATGTGGCATCAGAAGGGTTGCTTTTTTTAACTACAGATGGAAAAGTAAGCGCACACATCCGTAGTAAAAAAATAGAAAAAGAGTATTATGTACAGGTTGATGGAATCATTACTCAAACAGCTGTTGAACAACTAAAAAAAGGTTTAGAAATCGGTTTTGATGGTAAAAAATACCTCACAAAAAAATGTGAAGCTCGGTTAATTTCTCCTCCAAATTTTCCTAACAGAACACAAAAAATTAGAGACGATAGACACGGACCAACAAGTTGGGTTTCTATAACTATTAGAGAAGGTAAATTTAGACAAGTTCGTAAAATGACAGCAGCTGTTGGCTGCCCAACTTTACGATTGATTCGTGTAAGAATTGGTACCGTTTTACTAGAGGGTTTGAGTTTAAGTGAAGTAACAGAAGTGAATAGTTTTGAGTGATTATACTTCTTAATTTCTTTTTTTACTCTACAGCTGGTAGTTTTAAAATCATATTTTTATCTAATATCAACCCATCAACATGACCTGCAATTTTTTTATCATCCGTTAAAAAATGAATATGCATATTGGTAGTATGATGTGTAAAAATTGCATGATGTGCATCTGAATAAAACCCTAAAAAAGTTGCTTTTCTGTTGATTAATGTACCGTGTAAACCAGAGTTAATATGTTTTTTATGAGAATGTTGGGTATCACCATCTTTCCAATTAATAACATGCCAATCAAATGATTTTGGAGCTCCTTCTAATAAAAAAGGAAAAGGTTCGTTTATTTTTATCTGATTTTCTTTAGCTGTTTTAGCAATATATTTTTCTAATTCTTTATAAGTGCTAATTGTATTTGGAATGGTAATTTTTTTCCATTTTTTTACCGAAGCATACACTAAAAGAGTTGCTTTTTTGGTTAAAGAATAATCAAAAGACAATGCGCTATCAATTACTTGCGTAAGAAAAGGATTATTATCAAATATTTGAATTTCTCCTTTTAAATTTTCTATTGCACCAAGTGCGTATATGTGCTTTTTATCTTTAAAAATAGCCAACGTTTCTTTTGCAGAAACATCTCCTTTTTTCATCATGTTTCTTAAAGCACCTTTATATTCAACTTTAAAATTAGGTGTTGGTTTTTTTTCTGATTTACAAGAAATCATCAAAATAAGTAGTAATAAAGTAAGTGTATTTTTCATTATTTTAGTTTTTATCCATTCTAATATGCGGAATTCCGTCTTCTAAATATTCTTCTCCAACTTGTATAAATCCATGGTTTTTATAGAATTTTTCAAGATGCTTTTGAGCAGAAATAGTAATTTTATTTTCTCTAAAATGTATTTGTATCGCTTGTATAGAAGCTATTATTAAATCATGTCCGTAACCAAATTTTCGTTCTTTTTCTGCAACAACAACTCTACCAATACTTGTGTTTTTAAAATAATCTCCCGCTTTAAAAATGCGTGTATATGCTACAATTTTATCATTTTTAATTCCTAAAATATGAAGTGATTTTTTATCTTTCCCATCAATATCTTGATACACACAATTTTGCTCTACCACAAAAACTTCGGCTCGTAATTGTAAAATAGCATACAACTCGGTAAGTGATAAATGTGTAAATTCTTTAACTAAAAATTTCATGAACAAGAAATTTTATCAACGCGCGTTCCGTGTCTACCTCCTTCAAATTCTGTAGTTAAAAAAATTTCTACAAAACCTAAAGCTTGTTGTAGAGATACAAAACGAGCAGGAATTGCTAAAATATTTGCATTATTATGTTGTCTTGTTAAAGTAACTAATTCATTATTCCAACACAAACCTGCTCTTACACCTTGATGTTTATTTGCAGTCATTTGTGCACCATTTCCTGATCCGCAAATTATAATTCCGAATTGAGCATTTCCATTTTCTACAGCTTCTGCAATTGGATGTATTGCATCAGGATAATCCATACTATTACTAGTATCTGTACCAAAATTTAAAACTTTATGCCCTTCTTTTTCTAATTTTTTTATAATTTCGAATTTATATTCGGTACCTGCGTGATCATTTCCAATAGCAATTGTCATAATGTATTGTTTTTTATTATGTTGTGTGTACAAAAATACATAGAAATGAGGTTATCAACAGTAAAAATAACATCATTTTTATCAAAAGTAAATAACAAGTTATAACTGAATTGATTAGCTTTTTTTAGAGATTGTTAAGAACTATCTATCTTTTTTTAAAACTTTTTTTGTGAGATTAAAAAATTATTACAATGCAAAAATAGGAATGAAATACACAACTTTTTTTATCGTTTTTAAAAATCATTTTATCAACATAAAAAGAATAGGTTATTGACAAATAAAATAAAAATTTAATTAAAAAATAATAGTTTAAAAGGTTACTAAAAATTGTTAATAACCTTAAAAATTACTTGATTTTTAATTTATTAACTTTTTTTTAAATGTGTATTGTTTTTAATAAGTGATATTTCAAAATAAAAATAATAAAATTTATAGTAGCTATTCACAAACTATAATAACAATTATATTTTTTAAAATTTTAAAAATTTTTTAATAATAATAATATAGATTGTTGATAAGTGTATTTTAAAAAAAATTACACAGTTTCTTTTACTGCTTTTACTAAAATTAAAGTGTCTTTATTTGTTAAAATAGTCGTTTTTTTAGGTGAGTTTTTATCTAAGGTTATATTGATACTAATTACAGTAATTAAAATTCCTGCAAGAAATATAAAAAGAAATAAAGCAATTATTTTTTGTAATTTTTTCACCTTTAAGAGATTGTCTTTTTATAAAGACGATAAATTTTAACAAATGTTACATTTTTTTTAACATTTCTTTAACTCTCTTAAAAATACTTAAACATGAATCATATAAAATTAAGGGACAATAAAATTTAAAGCTTTTTCTTTAATAGTTGTAGTTACTTTACCAATACCAATTAATTCTCCATCTGCTTGTACAAAAGGTATATTATTTTTAGAAAGTGGTGTTACTGTAACTTTATTAGATTTAAATGTAGTTACTTTTTTATGATGGATAATTGTACCATTATATAGCTTTTTTAAGTTGATTATTAAATCAAAAAAAGTAAAGTTTTTAAAAACCGATATATCAAACAATCCATCAGAAGTTTTTTTATAATCAGATAAACGCATTCCGCCACCAGTATATTTACAATTACCAAAAACAGTCATTAAACAACTGGTTTTAATAATTTTATCATTAATTTCTATTTTAAAAATAGATTTTTTATAACTTAATAAACCTATAATTCCGCTTAATAAATATGCAATAGATCCAAAACGTTTTAGTTTTTTTAATTTAGAAACCACATACGCATCATAACCAATACCACCTAAAATATTAAAATAACGTGTTGTGTTTTCTAATTCTAAAAAACCAATATCTTGTAAAATGGTATTTCCTTGTTTTATAATTTGAATATTTCTAGTAAAATCTTGTGGAATATTATAATTTTTCACCCAATCATTTCCTGTTCCAAGAGGAATTACACCTAATGTAATTTTTGTAGTTGCTACAATGGTTTGAGTCATAATTCCGTTGGTTATATGATGTAATGTTCCGTCTCCACCTACCGAAATAAAATATGTATACCCTTTTTTTATTGCTTGATGTACCAATGCTACTTCGTGTTTAGAATATGCTGTCAATGCAAAAGAATAATTGATATTTTTATCCTTTAAAATCTGTTGAATTTCTTTCCAATTCTTTTTAAAATTTTTATTACCAGAAGTAGGATTAACAATAATAAACCAATCTATTTTCATTTATATAAGTATAAAAAAATAAGAGCTACAAAATACAAAAATGATTTGATAACCTTTTTTTAATAAAGCTTCTATTAAAATAGTTGTAATTTGCAGAATAATTTAAAAATAAAAAGAGAAAAGATTTATGTCGAGAAAGAAGGAAATCTACAAGAAAAAAGGAAAAATAATAAAAGATTTAACTAGAAATATTTTAAATATAGTAAAAGAAAATCCATCTAAAATATACAACTATAAACAGATTGCATCGAAATTAAAAATTGAAAATACAGATGGTAAAACACAGATAATTAAAAAGTTACTAGAATTATCTTCCTCTAAAAAAATAAAAGAGATTGATAGAGGAAAATATCAGTATAATGAAGATAGAAAATACCATACAGGTACATTAGATTTAACTTCTAACGGAAATGGGTATTTTATTTCTGATGATTTTGAGAAAGATATTTTTATACCATCCATCAATATAAATAAAGGTTTACAAGGAGATTTGGTAAAGGCTTTTGTATATAAAAAGCGTAGAAGTAATAAGTTAGAAGGAGAAATTACAGAAATTATTGATCGTAAAAAAGAAGAGTTTGTTGGTGTTTTACAAATACATAAAACCTTCGGATTTGTAGTACCAGACGATCGAAAAATGTATGCAGATATATTTATATCACAAAATAAAATGAGCGATGCTCAAGATGGAGATAAAGTACTTGCTAAAATTACTGATTGGCCAGAAAATTCTAAAAATCCGTTTGGAAAAATTACACAGGTTTTAGGAAAACCAGGAGATCATGATACTGAAATTCATTCTATTTTATTAGAATACGGTTTGCCGTATGAATTTCCGCAGGAAGTAGAAAAAGAAGCTGAAAACTTACTGATTGAGATTACGAAAGAAGAAATTTCAAAACGTAGAGATATGCGTAGCGATTTAACTTTTACCATAGATCCGAAAGATGCGAAAGATTTTGATGATGCTTTATCATTTACCAAATTAGAAAATGGAAATTACGAAATAGGAATTCATATTGCAGATGTGTCGCATTATTTACAACCTAAAACTATTTTAGATGATGAAGCTTATGAAAGAGCAACATCGGTTTATTTGGTAGATAGAGTAGTACCCATGTTGCCAGAAATGTTAAGTAACGGAGTTTGTTCTTTAAGACCAAATGAAGAAAAGTTAACCTTTTCTGCGGTCTTTGAAATGAATGAAAAAGCAGAAATCATCAACCAATGGTTTGGTAGAACAGTTACTTATTCTGATCAACGTTTTGCATACGAAGAAGCACAATCTATTATAGAAAACTGTAGTTTATCAGAAAATATCAAATCATATACAATGCCTATTGATATTTCAATTATTGATAAAGAATATACAGTTACTCCAGAAATTGTTGAAGCCACTTTAAAATTAGATGAATTGGCAAAGAAAATGCGTAAAAAACGCATGCAATCTGGCGCTATTTCGTTTGATAGAGTAGAAGTGAAATTTTTATTAGATGAAAAATCAAATCCAACAGGAGTCTTTTTTAAAGAATCTAAAGATGCTAATAAATTGATTGAAGAATTTATGTTATTAGCCAATAGAAAAGTAGCAGAATTTATCGGTCAAGAAAAAGGAAGACCCAGTAAAAAAACTTTTATTTATAGAGTACATGATGAACCAAAACAAGATAAATTAGAATCACTACAAAACATTATCAGTAAATTTGGGTACAGAATAAATACAGAAACCAAAGAAACAACAGCGCAATCTTTAAATAAATTATTAAAAGATGTTCATGGAAAAGCAGAATCTAATATGGTAGAAACACTAGCAATTAGAACCATGAGTAAAGCAGTTTATACAACACAAAATATTGGGCATTACGGATTGGCTTTTGATTATTATAGCCATTTTACATCACCAATTAGACGTTATCCAGATGTGATGACACATCGTTTATTACAACATTATTTAGATGGCGGAAAATCACCTAAAGTAGAAATTTACGAAGAAAAATGTAAGCATTCTTCGCAAATGGAAGAATTAGCTTCAAAAGCAGAACGAGATTCTATTAAATATATGCAAATTAAGTATATGCAAGATCATCAAGACGAAGAATTTGAAGGTGTTATTTCTGGTGTTACCGAATGGGGTATTTATGTAGAAATAAAATCTAATAAATGCGAAGGAATGATTAGAATTAGAGATATAAAAGATGATTATTATATTTTTGATGAAAAACAATACGCAGTGGTTGGTCAATCTACTAAAAATGTAATTACTTTAGGGGATGATGTAGTAGTGAAAGTAAAAAAGACCGATTTAGAGCGCAAACATTTAGATTTTTGGTTGGTGAGTTCTTAATACTTCAATCTAACAGAGATAAAAAGGTTGTAAGTAGGGATATTAAGAAAAGAAATTAATTGTATCTTTGTACTTTAAATTTAAGTAAAATGGTAGCACAAAATATATTTTTAATGATTGGAGCACCACAAGTAATAATTATACTTGTAGTTGTTTTATTACTTTTTGGAGGGCGTAAAATACCTGAATTAATGAAAGGTCTAGGGAGTGGAATAAAAGAGTTTAAAAACGCCTCTAAAGAAGATGAAAAGGATGAAAAACTAGAAGAAAAATAAAAAAAGTTATTATTGTGCCGTCCTAAAATAGCGTTACAGAATTAATCTTTGAAAGGTAGTGATTTT
>CAZZNK010000083.1:0-9949 GCA_964655585.1 uncultured Flavobacteriaceae bacterium | reverse complement strand
ACAACAAACCTCACAGATTTTTAAAATCTGTGAGGTTTGCATTCATTGAGTTATTCTTTCCCTCTACCACAATTACAATCTCGCCTTTTGGCGGTTTGTTTGATACTATTCTTAAAAATTATTTTTTAATGAAGGAATATAATTCTTCTATCAGCTTATGAAGTTCATTATTTTCAAAAATAAAATCATCGTAACTATAATTCTTATTCATCACAAAACTAGCTAATTTAATTTTATAAGTATTATTTAATGTTCCTGAATCAGATTTGAAAGGTTTCATATCTTTTTTTGGAATTTTTTTATCAAATAAACTCATGTAAAAATCACCTAATCCAACGTTTTTATAATCTTCTCTGTTAAATCTAATTTTTATTGCTTTATCTATACTTTTTTCTGTTTTTATTAATTCTGACATAAAATCTTGAATTATTTTTTTTGGTAACAAATTTTCTATTTCCTTTAAAACAGTGTTTCTATATTTAAAATTTTTGTTATTTTTAGAAATTTCTTCTAAAGCAATTCTTCTTTGTCCTTTTTTAGAAGACGAGGAAGCATTATCATTGTCAGCCAATAAATATATTTTATTTGACAATGCAAATGAATTTATTTTTTCTCTTACTTCTATTTCATCAAATTGAGAGTTAGATTCTTTATCATCAAATAAATAATGTTGAATTAAATTCCCTCCATATTCAAAAAAAGCAAAATCTATATCTTCTTTTAAATATAGTTTCTTTTTTTCTTCTGAGTATAATTTTAGTAATTTAGAAATGTATTTTCTATCGGTAATACCTTCCACCCAAATGGAAGTGTTGGCTAAAAAAACAGAAGAATTGTTAACTCCTAATAGATCCAAAATTTCATTTGAAGGTTTTATATTTGTCTTTATCAAATGATTATTATCCTCTATTTTTTCAAACTGAAAAAAAGACACATCGTCATTTAACAGAGTTAAATCTAAAAAATGATTAGAATGTGTTGTGAAAAAAAACTTTAATCTTTTCTCTTTAATATATTCATCATTCAATAGTGTTTCTATAAATATTTTCTGAAAAGCTGGATGTAAATTTGTTTCTGGTTCTTCAATATAAAAGCAATCATTTTTATAAGCGGTATATATAGGATACATCAATAAAATTATAGATTGTATTCCGTCTCCAATATCATTTATACTTCTAAAATCATCATTGTTAATTGCAATAGAGATTAACGATGTTTCACTATTAGCAAGAATTTCTACTTTTTTGTTATCAAAAAAGTACTTTTCTAAAAAATTCTCAAACTTTCTTAAATCTCTTTTTTTGGGAGTGCCCTGTATTTTAGCTAATGTTGACCATAAATCTAAGCCTGTATTTATATCAGGCGTAATCGTTTCTGATTCAGGATAATACAGTTTTTTAATTACAAGCCCAAAAGAACGTACTGGTAAATTATCATCAGTAAATAAGCTTCTTAGTACTGGAATATAAATTTTACTTTTAATTTTATTCTCTTTAGAAAAATTTATTTCAAGATATAGCTTTTCTAATATATCAATGTAGGCTACAAGTTTACTATTTAAATATTCATCATTTATTCCTTTATTAAATTTAAATTCTTTTAAAAAATTAATACCTTTTTTTAATTTTTCATTGTCATTTTTTGAAAAATTAGAAATTATTTTCGTATTGTGCTTAGGTCTTATTGTATTAATTTTCTTAATTAATTCTATATAAGAATCTTTAGGTTCATTTTCTAACATTTCTTTAATTTCATCTAACAAATCCCAATAAAAGATATTACAACTAAAAAAATCTTGTTGCCCTCCTAATTTAGAGAGACCTCTCATAAATCTGCTTTTCCCTGAATTATTTGCTCCAACAAAAAAATTTATTTTATTTACTATTAATTTTGCTTGGACTTTTAAAACATTAAAAGGGTCGTCGTTATCACCAAAATCTTCTTCAATAAATTTTTTACCAACTTCATCAATATGATAAATTGGATTTAATAGTTCTGAATAAAAACTCTCTTTGTCAGAAGGAGGTATAATAATTTTCATAGCTTGCTATTTAGAAAGGCAATTTTTTTTGTCTAAAATAGAATATTTATAGATTGAAAACAAACCTCACAGGTTTTTAAAACCTGTGAGGTTTATATTTCTTTGAGTTACTTCTTCCCATCAACTACAACTACAATTTCTCCTTTGGGCGGTTTATTGGTGTAGTATTCTAAAACTTCTGTAGCTGTTCCTCTAATGGTTTCTTCAAATAATTTAGTCAATTCTCTAGAAACTGAAATTTGTCTGTCTGCACCAAAATATTCGATAAAATGCGTTAAGGTTTTGATTAATTTATGAGGGGATTCATAAAAAATTATTGTTCTGGTTTCTTCTGCTAATAATTTTAAACGGGTTTGTCGTCCTTTTTTAACAGGTAAAAACCCTTCAAACACAAATTTATCGTTTGGTAAGCCAGAGTTTACCAATGCAGGTACAAATGCTGTTGCTCCGGGTAAACACTCTACAGCTATGTTTTGTTGTACACAAGCTCTGGTCAATAAAAAACCAGGATCTGAAATTGCAGGTGTTCCTGCATCAGAAATTAAAGCACAGGTTTCTCCGTTTTTTAATCTGCTAATAATTCCGTCAACCGATTTATGTTCGTTATGCATATGGTGTGAGTGCATTTGTGTAGCAATTTCGTAGTGTTTTAGAAGTTTTCCGCTAGTACGAGTGTCTTCTGCCAAAATAAAATCTACTTCCTTTAAAATACGAATTGCTCTTAAAGTAATATCTTCTAAGTTTCCGATGGGTGTAGGGACTATGTATAGTTTTGACATTTTACAAAATCAGTTTTCTATTAAAAAAAACAAACTTACAAAAGAATTAAGAATAACGCTATTGCAAGTTTGAAAATTGAATAATGAAAACTTATTTAATAATGAGTTTTGTAACGGAACTCCTAACCGTATTACTTACTTTTAAAAAGTAAATTCCTTTTGCAATTGTAAAAACAGGGATTGTATTGTTTCCTATTGCTAATTTCCCTTTTCGCAATATTTTTCCATTGATACTTGTTAAGGTATAGTTTGCTTCTTCTTGTATGGTAATTTTAATATTTTCTGATATCGGATTTGATAAAATTTTAAATCCATTAAAAGTATAATCATCAACAGTTAAAGAGGTGCATTCTGCTTCATCTGCTACAAAGGTAGAAGTAGCATCAGTATGAAACCAAGTGCTATTTGCCCAATTATTGGTACTGTACGCTACATCATCAACAAAAATACAAGTTAAATTTGGGTTGTTGTGTGTTCTAAAAACGGTAATATTGGTATTATTGCTATTTCGTACATCTAAACTAGTTAGCAGGTTGTCATTACATTCAAACTCTATTAAAGCTGTATTATTAGAGATATCGAAACTTGTAAATTGATTATCTATAATATATAGTTTTTCTAAATTTGCATTGTTAAATATTTCGATATAATTAAGGGAATTATAAGAGCAGTCTAATTCTTTTAAATTTTGTGAATAGTATAGATAATTTAATTGTGTTAGCTGGTTATTGTTGCAATACACTTTAATAAGATTGGTGTTGTTAAAAAACTCTAACCTTGTTAGTTGGTTGTATTCACAATACAATGTTTCTAAATTCATGTTTCCTGCAAGGTCTAAAGATGTTAATGTGTTATTGCTACATTCTAAAAGAATAAGGGCATCAAAATCATCAATACCTGTTAAGTCTGCAATGTTTTTATTTTTTACATTTAGATGGGTTGCCACTTTTATATTATTAGTGGGAACATAATCATCTAACGCACCAGAATCGTACCCTAAATCTATAAGAGTTTGTTCAAAATTATCATCAGGTACATAGGTTTGAAAATAGTGACAATTGTCTCCAAAAGTTTCGTTTCCATTAATATCTGTCCAATTTGTGGTACTCCACGTAGGATTATCTACTTGAATACAACTTAAAAAAGAATTATTTTGAGCTTTAAAACGAGTAAAATTAGTATTGTTTCCATTTTTTACGTTTAAGGTTTTTAGTTGATTGTCATTACACACTAAATCTACTAAATTGGTGTTTTGAGAAACATCAATATTTAATAATTGATTGTGATGCACAAATAATGCTGTTAAATTGGTGTGGCTAGAAACATCAATTTCAGTAATTTGTGTATAGACAAAGTTTAGTGATGTTAATTGCGTATTATTAGAAATATCAAGCGTAGAAATAGTGTTTATTGTTGAGTTATCGCTTCCTCCAAAAGATAATTTTTTTAAATGTATGTTTTTACTGACATCTAAGGATGTAAATGTATTTGAACTTGCAATAAACTCTTCTAATAAGATATTGTTAGATAAATCGATGCTTCCTATTTGATTCATCCAGCATTCTACCTTTTTTAACTGGGTATTTTTTGTAATGTCTAAATTTGTTAAGGAATTCATTATACAAACTAATGTAACCAATTGTGTGTTTTTAGATATGTCTATCGTTGTAAGTTGATTATTTGCACAGTTAAGTTCTTTTAAGTTGATGTTTTCTGTAAGACTTAAACTTGTTAATACATTGTCTTGACATTGTAAAATTTCTAACGAAGTAAAGCCATCAATACCTGTTAGGTCTGCAATATCACTGCTAGTATTTAAACCAGAACCCCTAATGTCTAAAGAGATAATTCCGCTAATATTTGCTGTAAGTACATAATCGTCTAAAACATCATCATAACCTTGGTCTATAAGAGTTTGCTCAAAGTTGTTGTCTGGAACATAAGTGGTAGTTGTTGATAAAGCATCGCAAGCGGCTTGGTTTAGCACAAAATGTGTGGTAGTATCAATATTTGTCCAATTTGTAGTGCTGTAAGTAACATCATCAACAAAAATACATGTTAAACCTGCATTGTTTCTTGTGTCAAAATCGTAGCTGTCAGTAATTTGTGTGTTTTGTCCGTTTCTTAGATCTAAAAAAGTAAGGTTATTATTACTACAATTTAGAACACTTAATTCTGTAGTATTACTTAAATCTAATGAAGTAATATTGTTATTACTACAATTTATATTTGCTAAACTGGTAGGGGTATTTATAGCCGTTAATAGGTTGTTGCTGCAATCAACTACTCTTGCATCTGCATTTAAAATTAAGCTTGTTAACTGGTTGTTGTCACACGCAAATTCTAAAAAATGATTGTTACTTGCATCAAGTGTTGTAAGATTATTATTACTACAAATAAAAGTTTCGACTTCAATAAAAGCTTCAATACCTGTTAAATTTGCGATATTTTTGTTAGATACATTTAAAAAACCAATACTGTTTATGTTTGTTGTTAGAACGTAATCATCTAACACATCATCATAACCTTCATCAATAAGTGCTTGCTCAAAATTATCATCTGGCACATAGGTATGTGTGTTGTTAAAATCGCATGCTGTTTGGGTTTCTACAAAAGATGTATGGGCATCGATATTCCAAGAATTTAAATCGCTACTATCTTTGTTATCTACAAAGACACAGGTTAAATTTGGGTTATTGGTAGCGTTAAAAGTATACACTTCTGCGTAATTTGCCCCATTTCTCATGTCAATACTTGTTAAATTGGGGTTGTTAGCACAATTTAGGCCTTCAACATCTGTAGTACTAAAATCTAAACTACTAAAACTATTGTTTTGAATAGAAAGCCAGTTTATATAGGTTATGTTATTGAAATCGATAGAAGTTAATACGTCATTATTTTCAATACTAATTTCTAATAATTGCGTAAAGCTATTCGGAAATACAATACTTGTTAAATTGCTGTTATTGTTAAGATGAAGTGTTGCAAAACCTGTAACATTCGGAAATGTTATGCTTGTAAACGGATTGTTAGAGCAATAAAAATCTGTTAAAGATGCAAAGGCTTCTAAACCTGTAAGATCAGAAATGTTTTTATTGTCTAAGGTTAAATGTGTTCTGCCGTTAATGTTTGCTGTTAAAACGGAACCATCTATTACGTTGTCCCAACCTGCATCAATCAATACTTGCTCAAAATTTGAGTCTGGTATACTTGTAGTTTGTGTATAGCCTATTGTAGAAAGGATTAGTGTAAATACTAAAAGTAATTTTGTTTTCATAATTTTTATTTTTGGGTTATTTTTTATGTATAAGTAAGAGAACCTAAGAAACCTTTTTTAATAACCCAAATCATAAAGATCTCAAAGGTTACTCTTACTAATAAGTTTTTAAATTTTATTTATTCATATTAATTTTGTAATTGTAGTCTCTTTTAGCGCTTTATCTTCTTTAAGAACTCATTATTTGGTTATTATTTCTTTTAGTTGATAAATGGCATAGTGTCCAAAAGTTCCAGTTTTCTCTGAAATTATTTTAGCAATGATTCCTGGTTGATTCTTAATCATATAAATTTTTAATCGAGTATCAGAATCATTTAGTGCTTCTACGACAATACATTGAAATTTACCAGCAGGAACTTTAATTTCTTCTTCTCCAATTACTCTAAAAGTTGTGGCTAAACAAGGATAAAGAGGTTTAAGTCCATCGTATTTATTTTCGGGAAATTCTTGATCTTCGTAAAGGTTATTTCGATCAAATCCGCTAAAAACATTGTCGATAGTAAACAGTTCTTTTTCAAAATTTGTTGTAACAATAGCTTCTAATAGTTTGGTTTCGAAAGTGTTGGTGTTTTCTTCTAATGAGCTGTATTGATAGCTGAGTTTATCAATATTCATTAAAGATTTTAACATGGTATAAAAACCATTCCAAGGCAGTTTACTTTCGTCTTCTTTATATTTATAATCTCCATCTTTAGTATAAAAATCTTCATTTGTAAAAGTTAAGCGTTCAATTTTATTTTGTACTTGTTCTACTTTTTTAAGAATATATACAGAACCATTATTTTTAAGGTCAACTTCATTATTACTTATAGAAATTACTTCATTAATACCACGCAAATTTTTAATTTGCCCTATTATAATTAGTTCTTTGCTCTTGGGTTTAAAAATCCAAGCACCAGAATTTCTGCCTTTATAGGAATTGTCCATCTCTACAAATGAAATTTCATCGGGGGATTTAAATTCAATTAGGTTTCTTAAATGGTCTTTTTCAACCTGAAGTTTCCAAACTCCTATTAATCCAGATTCTTTATTGTTCCTATATATTTGCTCTCGATTAATTTTAGAAAAATAAAGTACTTTGTTTTCTAATGTTAATTCTAACTCGGTTTTGTTTAAAGCAGTAATTTTATATTCTCCTCCAATTTTTTTAGAATTAATAGTAAGATTGTTTTTTTTAGCATCAGTGCTCCATTGACCAAAAGGGTAATTTTGAATAAGAAGTTCTCCTGTGCTTTTAAAACTGAGAATCTGATATACAGACTCTGCTTTGTTTTCTTTATGATTTAAAATTTGTTCTAGCAACCACTCTCCTTCAATTAACGGGTTTTGAGCGTTTAATTGAAGTGTGCATAAAACTAAAAAAGCAAGAATATAATTTTTCATAAATTGTTTTTTAAAATTTCACAAACTCTACTCTACGGTTATTTGCTTTTCCTTCAGGAGTGGTGTTATTATCTAGAGGTTTACTTTCTCCAAAACCGTTTGATTTTAATCTAGAGCTATTTATTCCCATAGCAATCAATTTATTCATTACTGTTTTTCCTCTTTCTTTAGATAATGTCATATTTGTTTCATCACTACCATCACTATCGGTATGTCCTTCTACACTAAAATTAATCTCAGGGTTTTTTACCATTAGTTTGTAGATTTTGTTGATAGGTCCCATACTTTCTGGTTTTAAGGAAGCTTTGTTTATATCGAATTTTATACCGTTTACAATAATTTTTCCATCTGAAAGTACTCTATCATAATACTTAACTCCCCCTTTGGAAATTCTGAAATTTTTCATGTACTGAAATGTTTTATCAGCAGCAAAACCATCATTTTCAAATGTAATTCCAGTAGGATTAAGTTCAACATGAGGTAAATTGATTAATCGGGTATCATTTAAATAAACTTTGAGTTTTCCTTTGGTAAAGGCAACAGAGAAATGGCGCCATCCACTAGCGGGTAATTCATTTGGGTATTCTCCAGTACTATTCTCAAAGTTTGCGCTATCAGGATAAAAGGTTATCGTTGGGGAGCTGCCACTACGAGATTGATTCTTTTGATCATACAAATGAATCCAAAATCTGTGATGATTATTTGCATCAAAATAAGCATCAAATTCTATGGTGAAAACATCCGGTAGATAATCTTCTTTGGGGTTTTTAAGGTAGGGTACAATAGCGCCTCCATGAGGGAAAACAATAATATTAACCCCATCTACTTCAGCAATTTCAGCATTTCCTTCTTCTAGATCCCAACGGCTAGGAAACTCACCATTTTCCTCATCAGCACTTGGTCCATCCTCGAATATAATAGTATCTCCTGGAACAAAATCAAATTTACTCCAAACCACTTTTGGTTGTTTGGGAGATATTTTTTTAGTTGTTTTTTTTGATGTAAGTTTTTTGTTCTCCTTTTTATTTTTTAGAGTTCCTTTTTTTTTCTTTGCCTTTTTTCCGTCTAAAGTTTTGTCTAAAGCTTTTCCTGTTTCTCTATCTACTTTATTTAAAACTTTACTTTCTACTTTTTTTTGTACTGTTTTTTTTATTTTTTTCCAAAATTGTGCTTGGGTGTGCTGTGTAGCTCCAAGTAAAAAAAGAAAAAAAAGAGTTATTTTTATTATTTTCATTTTGTGGGTTATTTAAATGAGAAAAATAGGAGTAAGAAATTGTAATTTCTTACTCCTAACTTATTTTATAGAGAGAATAAAACTCCTGCACTAATTCCTACACCAGAACGGATGTATTTTAGTTCACTATAGATTTTCATAGTGTCAGATAATTTATAAGTACCACCACCACCAACAGTAAAACCTAATCCTGAAGATGCTGTAAAACCGTTACCACTTAAAATGTAGTAATTTAAACCTGCTAATGGATAAAAAGCTAGTTTATCACTAGATTCAAAATTGTAATGACCATCTACATTAATTTGAAAAGCACTGTATCCTACTGTGCTTAAAAAATAATCTACAGAGGGGGAAACAGAAATTTGATCTGCGATATTAAAATCTGCTTTAGCTTCTATAGCAGTACTTCCTGTTCCTAGAAAAACTCCACCACCAACAAGTGTTTGTGCTTTTGTAAATTGAGTAATTCCTACTAATACTGCGAATATGAATATGATTTTTTTCATTATATTGTTTTTTAAGATTGATGTGTTTTAACAAGCTGTGTTTATATACTCTTCAGTTTCCGTAACTAATTCATCTAAAGTAACTGACTCTGATGCTGGTACGCAACCTTTCATCTCTTTTATAATTTTAATGTAATTTTTTCCTGTGCTTTTTAATGCGTTACAATTCTCTGTAGTTTCATCTAGAGAATAAGTATGAAGTGCTTTTGAAAAAGTTGTCGCTGCTTCCGACATTTCTGCTGCTTTTCCTTCGCAAGGTGCTTTTTCGCTTTCCGAACAAGAAGTTGCAATAAAGAATAAAGAGAGAACTCCTATTAATAATACTTTTTTTACTGTTTTCATTATTTTTTGTTTTTAATGATTAATACTAGTACAAAAGTAGGGGCAATCATTTAAAAAAAAGTCATTAAAAAAGGTGATTTCTATCACCCGAATGGGTGATTTTCGAAAAGAAAAGTCAATAAAATTAGTAGTTGCAGAAAATTAAGCAGAAATTTTTCTAATAGCTTGTACTCTGTTTTTCACATCTAGTTTAGAGTAGATGTGTGTGATATGTGTTTTTATAGTATTATTTGAAATAAACATTTTCTCAGCAATTTCTATATTACTTAAACCATTAGAAATAAAAGTAAGCACTTCTATTTCTCTATTAGACAACTCAAATTCTTTAAATTTTTGAGTCAATTCTTTTGTAGAAAGTTTTACCAGGGTTGTTGTTTTACTTTTTAA
>CAZZNK010000082.1:0-10448 GCA_964655585.1 uncultured Flavobacteriaceae bacterium | reverse complement strand
CAAAGTATCAGCGTAAATTAATTTTAACCTGTAGCCATATTTTAGGACAAGACAGACCAAGTAAAATAAAAATAACTTAAAAAACAGAAAAAATAACTTTGCAGGAAGGTGAAACCTATACTTTAAACGTAACTCTTGGAAATAATAACTACGATTGGACTGGAGGGAGTGGTTTATATGAAATATCCTAAACTTTTTATACAAATAACATCTATTCAGGAGAATTAACCATTACAAGAAATGACTTATCTCACTCTATAATTTCAGGAATATTTTGGTTTGATGCAATCAATGATAAAGGAGAAGTTGTTGAGATTAGAGAAGGAAGATTTGATTGGGATTATTAAAACCACTTGCCTATGACGTATTAACGTTTAAAAAACAAAAGAATTTCTATAAAATAGAAACCCTTCTTAATTAAATCAAACCAATCGCCAAATTAAGTTTAATCTAAAATATAAAATTATTATTATATAATCTATTGTCCTGATAACTAAAATATGAAAAACATCTATATAACACTATTATTATTTACGCTTAATGGCTGGAGTCAAAAATCAACAAAAGACACCTTGTTCTTTAAGTATAACTGTAACTATATTAGTGTCGAAAAAAAGAATATTGATAACTACCATTTTTTTAAATTTAAAAATGAAAAATTAGTAACATCTGCTTTTGGAAAAAAGATTTTCAACGAGGATTTATTTTACTTTGTCCAAGCTGAAGCAAGTTTAATAAATTCCAATCCAAGAAAAATATATAGCCTAAAAACGTATTTACGAAAAAGATCAAATGTATTTAAAGATAAGTCAACGAATAAATACGATTCTTATAAGCTTATGCTATATTTTGACAAATTTGTAGTATTTTTTTTAAAAGACAAAAAATTTATTAAAGTAAAAGTTTTGGCATCATCAAGTGAGTAAATACAAACCATAAACATACACTACAATGAAAATTTCTAATAGATTACTCTAAAATAGACTCACCATAGTAGAATTTTAAAACTTTGGTTTTAAAGACATAATCGTATTTTGCTCTAATCATTGCAGATTCTGCGTTTACCAATCGGTTGCGCACTTGATCAAAATCAAACAAAGTCATTGCACCGTAATTGTAACGTTCTTGAGCATTTTTAAAAGCTTCTTTTTGAGCGGATAATGATATTTCTGCAGCTTCGTAGCTTTTTGCAGATGATTTTGCATCTAAATATGCTTTTTGAATGGTTTGTTGTAATTGTAATTTCTGACTTTCTAAATTAAACTCCGTAATTTCTTTATTTATTTTAGAACGATTTACATTAGAGTCTGTCTTAAATCCATTAAAAATTGGCACATTAATACTAAACCCAAGCCCATACCCTAAATTATCGTTTATTTGTTTAAAGAATTCTTTATTTGAAGTACCTACAGGCAAATCAAAATTAAAACCATAATTTGTTGATGCACTAGCAGAAGCAGAAACTGTTGGCATATAAGAAGATTTTGCAATAGCGATAGACAAATCTGCATTTTCTATTTCTAATTTTGCTTTTTCAATCTCTGGTCTATTTAACAACGCCTTTTCATAAATTAAATTAGAATCTTTGTATAAAGTTGCTATTGAAGGAGAATCAATTTCTAACGGAGCAACATTAAAATTAACAGCACTTATTTGTAAAAGTTGGGCTAAATTTAACAAAGCAATGTCTAAAATATTTTGTTGTGCAATGACATTTTGAGCATCATTTGCCGCAGTAGATTTAGCGTTTAGCAAATCTCCTTTTGGTTTTACACCAGCATCAAATTGACTTTTGGCTCTTTCTATTTGTTTTTTGCTAATTTCATATTGTACTTGAGCAACATTTAAATTCTCTTTGGCAAACAAAATATTTAAATAAGAGTTTACAACGTTTAAAGAGATGTTATCTTCAATCACCTCTAAATCTAATTGACTAGAAGTGACACCTAATTTTGCTTGTTTACGGGTATTTAAGTTTCTAAATCCGTTAAAAACGGTAACTCCTGAGCGCAACCCAAAGGAACCGCCAAAAGTAGATGTTGCTACTCTGTTTTTAGAAACAGGATCAAACGTAGAGCCAAAACCAAAATTACCACCAGAAGATGCGCTTACAGTTGGTAAAAAATTACCTTTTGCATTCACTACATTTTCTTTTTGTACTGCAATGTTTAATTTATTTTTTTTGATGCTAATATTGTTTTCTAAAGCATGATGTACACATTCTTTTAATGTCCATTTTTTTTGAGAAAATGCAGTCATTGATATAAATACTGCTACAAATAATATGATTTTAGTTTTAAACACGGCGCTAAAGTTTAGATTCGTTTCTGTTGATGTTACAATCGTTTTTATAAGACGACTAAAAGTAAAATATGTTACAGAATTTTCTTCTTATTAAAATGTTAATTCTTTTGATTTTTTCTGTAACGGTAAATTACAAAGAATAACAAGCCTACTAAAAGGTACGGAAACACCATTAAATAGGTTATTCCGCTATTAATTCCTTCTGCCATAGATTCATCTCCGTTTTCTATAACTGCTTTACACATGGCGCATTGTGCTGCTGATTTTTTAATCAACAAGAAAAAGAAAAGTAGAGTAAGTATTTTTTTCATTTTTAAGTGTAATAAGGTGATATCATTATATAAACCACAACTCCAGAAATGGCAACGTACAGCCACAACGGAAACGTAATTTTTGCTATCTTTTTATGTTCAGAAAACTTGCCTAATTTTGCCCTCATAAAAGTAATCAATACAAACGGAATTACAATTATTGATAAAATAATATGTGTAATTAATACAAAGAAATACACATATTTTATCATTCCTTCTCCTCCAAATTTTGTAGCATCCGAAGTCATATGATACGCTATATACATCAGCAAAAAAAGTACAGAAAGCATCATTGCCAATGTAATAAGACGCTCGTGTAGAATTCTGTTTCCTTTTTTAATAAAAACTATTGCGGCAATTAAGGTAAGTGCTGTAAAACCATTTATGGTGGCATATATTGGTGGTAAAAAAGACAAAGGGGCTACGTTTGGTATTTTAACACCAAACAAAACACCTATTGCTATTGGAAGTACAACGGATGTTATGATAATAAACTTTTTGTATCGTTTTTCTTGTTGTAGTTTATTCATTCAGTAAGATTTTAATATCTTCTTTCAGTTCTTTAATTTGATGTGAAAAACCACTTTCTTTTAAAGCTCTATAATACATAATTGGGTTTCCGTGTGCATCTTTTCTAGAACGAATAAATCCGTTTTTATCAACCAAAGCAAACAATCCGGAGTGCTCAAATCCGTCTGTATTTTCATCATTTTTTCCTGCATAGAGTTTAAATCCGTTGTTTGCTAAATCATACACAACTTCTTCACTTTTTCCTGTTAGCAAGTGCCAATTTTTTGCAGTAATCTTATTTTTAGCCGCATACGCTTTTAAAACTGTTGGACTGTCTCTATTAGGTGTAATAGAAATGGAGGCAATTCCGAAATTTGGATTGCCAAAAAAAGCATCTCCTACCTCTATCATTTTGGTAGTCATTAACGGGCAAATTGTGGTGCAGGTAGAAAAGAAAAATTCTACAACATATACTTTTCCTTTATACGTTTTATTGTTGATGGTTGTTCCGTTTTGATCTATAAACTCAAAATTAGGAACTTTAGTAAAGGTATGTAGTTTGTCTTTTTGAAAAAACGCTACTACTTTCGGAACCGTATAAATACCAAACAACAACACTATAAACGCAACACCAACGTATGAATATTTTTTGTTCATCTTAAATTTTTCTTTTTGCGCCGTTCTTTTTTAACGCCAATCTATATTCTGCCAACAATACTTTTACATCGTCCTTCATTTTGTTATTCAACTCTGCCACAGAATGCATATTATACCCAAATAGTTTTCCGCCTTCAATATCGTCATCATCTAGCCGACCTCTTAAATTCCCTTCTCTATCAATAATAAATGCTTTGGGTGTGTAGGCGTTTTTTAATGTATTCTCTGTTTTAAAACTTTTATAAAATAAGATTATTTTTTCTTTTGAAGCAGCAACAAACTTCCATTTCTCCATATCGGTAAATCCACCGATTTCCTTTTTTAGAATATTCATTTCCTTTTCTTTGTCCTTTGGATAAATGGCTACAATCTGAAAATCTACAAAACCATAAAATGGTTTGTATATCTTTTGATTTAGATTGAAAATACCTCCTTTTACGCTTTGCATATCATCACCTAAAAAACATACAATAGAAATTTTATCTTTAAATATGGTTGTTTTGGCACTATCAATTTCTGAGATATCTAATACTTTTGGTGTTACAATAGCGAGTTTTCCGAAGTTATTTATTCCTGTGGATACCAATATATAAAATACCAAAGGCAATATAAATAGGGCAAATAAAATACCGTAGTTTTTGCTTTTTTTATTCATTTTTTCTAAGTGAAGCAAAAAAAAAGTGGTTAAAACCACCTTTTTTTTATTTTTTAAATTACCATTTTACGAGTGGTGACATTATTTCATGTATATATGAACCTTCATTCAATACAATAAATAGTATGTAGAGTATAAAGAATGTTATTGTCCAAACTACAGATCTTCTAAACCATTTTTTTTCTGCCTCTAAGTGCATAAACACCCATGCAATTCCGTAAGCTTTTGCAATGGTTAAAATAATAAAAATCCAATTTAAGATACTTATTCCTAAAAGGTTTGAGAAAAATAAAGGTGCTGGCTTGTAAATACCTAAAATAACTTCTACAAGAGTTACTAAAGATAATATACCAAAAACTATCCAAATTCTTTTTGCGTTTGATGTATGTGCGTGTGCCATTTTAATCTTGTTATTTAATTATACTAAGTAGAAGAATGTAAATACAAATACCCAAACTAAATCTACAAAGTGCCAATATAATCCTACTTTCTCTACCATTTCATAATGCCCTCTTTTTTCATAAGTTCCTAAGATTACATTAAAAAAGATAATGATATTAAATACAATTCCTGACAATACATGAAAACCGTGGAAACCTGTAATAAAGAAAAAGAAATCGGCAAATAATGTTTTTCCGTATTCATTTACTTTTAAATTTGCGCCTTCTACTACCATTTTTGTTTTGGCTAATGCTGCTATTCCTGCTTCTCTAGAAAGAATCGTTTTCTTTTTAGTATCAGGATTTATAAACTCTGTTCTAACTTGTATAGCAGAGTTTGTTTTGTAAGAGCTAATAACTTGTGCTACTGAATATGTTGGTACTGCTTCTGAGCCACTAAACCAAACTCCGTTTTCTCTTGTATGAGCAACTCTTACTTGTTTTTTGCCTACAACAAAATCAGACAATGCTATTTGATGACCATCTTTTACAAATTGCAAAACTTTACCATCGGTAGTTTTTACAGCTCCGTAAGATCCTTTGATAAAAGTTTTCCATTCCCAAGCTTGCGATCCTACAAAAATAATACCACCAATAATAGTAAAAAACAAATACCAAGTTACTTTTTTCTTATTCATTTGATGACCAGCATCTACTGCCAACACCATTGTTACTGATGAAAGTATCAAAATAAAAGTCATAAAAGCTACATATATCATCGGGTAACTTTCATGCGTAAAAGGAACATGTGTAAAAACCTCATCTGCAATTGGCCAAGAGTCTATAAATTTAAAACGAATTAAACCATAAGCTGCTAAAAAACCTGTAAAAGTTAAAGCATCTGAAAGGATAAAAAACCACATCATCATTTTACCATAACTTGCGCCAAATGGTTTTTGACCACCACCGCTCCATATGCCTTTTTTATTTGAAGGTACCGCAATATTTGCTTCCATAAAAAAAAATTGTATTAATTGATTTATGACATTTGTCATATTTTTTCCAAAACTAAGCTTTTTTTATCACCTAATGAAATAGAAAAAGAAAAATAGATATATCCAAAGGACATCTACAAAATGCCAAAAAATAGCACCTAACTCAAAGCCCAACATATCTTTTGAAGAATACCTGTTTTTAAAATGATTATAAATAAGCACTAAAAGGACAATTACACCTGCAAGTAAGTGTATAATATGCATAAATGTAATACCAATTATAAACGATGTGGACACGGTACTTTCTGGACCTGTAAAGAACAATCCTACACTTTTAAGTTGATTAAATCCTACATATTGTTGCCACACAAAACCTGCTCCTAAAACTACGGTTGCTATTAATAATAGCAACGATAATTTCTGATTGTTCTTTTTTAAGAATCTTTGCGAAAAAATTAGTGTAATACTACTTGCAATTATTAATATGGTACTAATGTAAAACGCATCAGGTAAATCAAAAGTAACCCAATCTTCTCGTTTCATACTAATAACATAGGCACTTGTTAAGCCTGCAAAAAACATAACCATACTTATCATGGCAACCCATAACATGGGTTTTGCTGATTTTCTCTTAGCAACTACTAATTCTTCTTGTACTATTCTTTGATCTATCATTTTTAATGTAAAAATTTATCTACTACATATACCACTTGTATAATTGTAATGTACAAAACACTTGATAACATTAGTTTTCTAGCTTCTATATTTGTTTGTTTTTTGTATAACTCAACGCCATAATATAACATTACTCCGCCAAAAAGAGCGATAATAACGGCTGTTATTGGGTGAATATAAAAAGCTCCTGTTGCTTTAAAAACAGGTGAGATTGATACCAATATCATAATTATTGTATAGAAAATAATTTGTTTCACTGCGCCTTGATTTTTCTCTTTCATTGGCATCATATTAAACCCTGCTTTTTTGTACTCTTCAAACTGTAACCAACCAATTGCCCAAAAATGTGGAAACTGCCAAAAAAACTGTATCATAAATAATACTCCTGCTTCCATCCCAAATTGGTTGGTTGCGGCAACCCAACCTAACATAAACGGAATTGCACCAGGAATTGCACCAACAAAAACGGCCAAAGGTGTTACAGATTTTAAGGGTGTGTAGGCTGATGTATATAAAAAAATTGAAATGGCACCGAACAAAGCACTTTTAGGATTGATGCTATATAAAATAGAGATTCCTACAAGTGTAAATAGAATAGCGATTATTAATGCTGTAGAAACACTCATTCTACCAGTTGGTAAAGGTCTGTTTTTTGTACGTTCCATTAACGCATCAGTGTCTTTTTCTATAATTTGATTGAATGCATTAGAAGCGCCAACCATTAAATAACCTCCTATTGCTAAAAGAAATAATGTTGTGTAGTTTACACTTTCTACTGCCAATAAATACCCCGCAACAGAAGAAAAGACTACACTTAAAGATAGTCCTACTTTTGTTAATTGCTTAAAGTCTGTAAATAAAGATTGTACAGGTATTTTTTCTTTTGTAATTATTGTAGTATTCATTGATTGGTAATTCGTGGGCAAAGATATTTCTTTCTGATGTATTTCCTATCATTTTTAAAACAATTTGAAAAGCATTAAAAAACCCACTCAAAAAATTGAGTGGGAAAATTGCTATGAAAAAGAAAAAGTGTGATTATAAATAATCACACTCCAAATATACTATCTTTTTTTTAATATCCTATAAAAAATTAAAAATCAAAATACCAATTAAATAAATCTGCTTTTAATCCTACCGAAAACCAAACGGTGCTTCCATTAGGAAGTATTGTTGTTGCTGTTTTAGAAGAAAAACTTCTAAGAGATAAGCCTGCAAATAAATTTAAGTTATTAGATGGATTTAATAAATAATTTGCTTGTAGATCTGCAATAAAAATATCTGCAGAGTTCCCTTGCCCTAATACATTTCCTGTATCTCCTAACCTTATATTGTATGATTGATAAATATCACCACCATAACTTACCGCTTGGTCTTGAAAATCAAATCCTTTTTTACCAATAATAACTTTTGCACTCCCACTCCATCTATCTTTTTTATATCTCACAATACCTATGGCCTCCCAAAAATTTGCTCCCCATAAGTGCCCTAAAGGTTGACTGTAATTTCCGTAATTTAAAACTGGCGATTTGTGTGCAAACGTATAAGGTCTTGCATAATTATACTCTAATTGTAAGAAGAGGTTATCAACATCAAAAGCATTGAAGTATTTTGCGCCTAATTGATAGGCAAACTTATTTCTCCAATCTCCTAAATTACTTAAATTCCTAACAGAAAACTCATCAATAACTAGTTGAGAATACAGTGATACCTTGTCATTTAATTTATATTTTGTTGTCAAACCAACCAATGCATTTCCTGCGTCTTCACCTCTATTAAATTCTATAGATCTATAAAAAATTAGTGGATTTAAAAAACCTGCATCAAAGCCATTTTCTCCTGTAGAAATTGCAGTTTCAAAAAAACCAATATTGAGCTTTTTATTTATATTGATGCTTAAATAATGTGCAGCTATATATTTTCTTGCATGTAAATTTCCGTTGGATGGGTTTCTTATGGATGGTTCTGTTCCCCACATCCAAATATTGGTGTATTGAAATTTCCATAAATTTGCTTTTACTTTTAAATAAGTAGCTGGTGATGATACGTCAGAGAGAATAAAAGAACGATACCCATCTCCTATAAAATTCTTTCCTTGTCCAAATTGAAATTGTAAATACTTACTAGGCGTGTAAGACAAATATCCTTCTGCTACTGGATAATCATATGCATCCGTTTTAAATCCCTTTGCCTTTCCTCTTCCAGGAACCAATCCTTCAGAAAATAAGGGTCTAAAATTCAATGCGGGATTGCTGACAAATTGATTGATATAATCTGCAAATCTTCCTTGACTTTCATAAATTGTTGCCGAAAAGGAAAACTGATTTCCTAAACCTCCGTTTACAGTTAAAATCCTAGAATTATTAAAGGTATATGAAAGGTTAGAATTATCTTTTCCTAATTGAGCATCAATCAAAAAATCTAAAGTAAACCAATAATCTTTTCGTTTTATTTGTAATAAATGCTCATTCCATAATTTTTTACCAAACCACGAATTTTGTTCAGGCTTTAAAAACCGTTTTTTTTGTTTCGATAAGTCTAAATAATTATTTATTTCGCTATATAAATACGGTTTTGAAGCGGTATGTGTTCCGTTTGCTTTGTGCATCGCAAACTCATAATCTACATAGTTTTTATGTGTAAAAGGAATATTTAACTGACTATTATGCTCTAAAAAAGTAGAGTCTGCTACTTTGGTTTGGGCGATTATCAAATTGATGTCTTGCTTTGGTTTTTCGTTCATTTCTTCATCACCAAAATTTCTAGACAAAGGAAAGAAAATAGGTAGTGTAAATTGCATCTCTACCTTGTGATTGTTATAACTTGCAGGTTGAATTTTTGGAAATGTTTTAAAAACTCTATCCACTTCCTCTTTTAATTCTTTGTATGGCGAGTTTACATAAATCAACTTAAATTCTCCTTGATTTGTAACTACAAAAAGTGCTTCTACATTTGCTTTGTAATTTTCTTTTTCTAATGCTGATGGCGTTTTAAATTCAGCAAAGAACACATTTTTTATTTCTTTATAAAAACACGTTTTAATCGAATCTATAGGTTCTCCTTTACAGACATCAAATACAGGATATTTCTCTGATTGAGAAAATACAATTAGGGGGAATAATAAAATTAAAAATATAATTTTTTTCATCATTCTTTAGGTCTAAATTTTTATAACACTATTATTTTTTAACTGATATTTTTCTTTACTCTCTAAGCAAATTGCAAATCCGCTTTCATCAAAATGTAGTCGGTGTCCAAACTCACTAATCCAACCTATTTGTTTTGACGGATTTCCTACAACCAACGCAAAAGGTAATACTTCTTTCACAACAACTGCCCCTGCACCAATAAAGGAATATTCTCCAATATCATTACCACAAACAATGGTTGCATTGGCACCAATACTTGCCCCTTTTTTTACTACTGTTTGTTTGTATTCATTTTTTCTATTAATTGCACTTCTAGGATTGATTACGTTTGTAAATACCATTGAGGGTCCTAAAAAAACATCCTCTTCACAAATTACACCTGTATAAATAGATACGTTATTTTGAACTTTTACATTCTTACCTAGTACAACTTTTGGAGAAATGACTACATTCTGACCAATATTACAGTTCTCTCCAATAATACAATTAGGCATTATATGACTAAAATGCCAAATTTTTGTACCATTTCCAATAGTACAATCTTTGTCTATAACAGCGGTTTCGTGTGCAAAATAATCTTTCAAAATACTATTTATATTGGTGCTTTATTTAATTTGTGAAATTACAATTATTTCTTGATTTGCCAATACCACAATTTTACAAATGTTTTCAAACAAAAAAGCTCAACCAAATTGGTTGAGCTTTTTTGTTTTTTTGTAATATTCTTTTTACTCTACAATAAGAGAAAATGGAATACTATATTTTACACCCACTGGTTTCCCTCTCTGTTTACCAGGTTTCATTTTTGGTAA
>CAZZNK010000081.1:0-10535 GCA_964655585.1 uncultured Flavobacteriaceae bacterium | reverse complement strand
AATTGGTTTAGACCCAGGAATCGATCATATGAGTGCAATGCAAATTATTGATAGAATTAAAGATGAGGGAGCAGAAATTTTATTGTTTGAATCTTTTTGCGGCGGATTGGTAGCACCAGAAAGTGATGATAATTTATGGAATTATAAATTTACTTGGAATCCTAGAAATGTAGTTTTAGCAGGTCAAGGTGGTAGCGCAATGTTTATTCAAGAAGACACCTACAAATACATACCTTATCATAAATTATTTAGAAGAACGGAGTTTTTAGAAATCAATGGAAGTGGAAGATTTGAAGCCTATGCAAACCGAGATTCTTTAAAATACAGAAGCATTTACGGGCTAGACAATGTAGCAACCATGTACAGAGGAACCATTAGAAAAGTTGGCTTTTCTAGAGCTTGGAATGTTTTTGTGCAATTAGGAATGACAGATGATTCTTATACTTTTGAAGATTCAGAAAACATGAGTTACAGAGATTTTACCAACTCTTTTTTAGCCTACTCTCCAACCGATTCAGTAGAATTAAAGTTGCGCTCGTATCTAAAAATTGATCAAGATGATGTAATGTGGGACAAATTACTTGAATTAGATATTTTTAATCCGAAGAAAAAAGTGGAACTTAAAAATGCAACTCCTGCAAAAATCTTACAAAAAATCTTATTAGACAGTTGGACATTGCAAGAAAACGATAAAGATATGATTGTAATGCATCATAAATTCGGATACAAACATCAAGGAGAGAAACATCAAATTGAAAGTAGTATGATCATTAAAGGAGATGACCAAACCTACACTGCAATGGCAAAAACTGTTGGTTTACCCGTAGCAATTGCTACCCTAAAAATTCTAAATGGCGAGATAAAAACTCCAGGTGTACAGCTTCCTATTTCTAAAGAAGTATATAATCCTATTTTAAAAGAATTAGAAAATTACGGAATTATTTTTGAAGAAAAAAAAGTACCATTTTTAGGCTATAATCCTCAAAATGTAGCAGGATAGCTTCGATTACGCTCAGCTACCATAAAATTTTAATTGCTAAATAGTTTTGGCTACACTCAATACGAATCTTAATCAGTTTGAAGACTGATTCTTTCGATTTCGCTCAAGATAAACTAGCCGAAATCACATTTTTAAGTAGAAATCTTTTGTCAAATCAATATACTTATCTGTATATTGATGTCGCTCAATTTCTATAATCAATTCGGTTACCTCTAGTACTTTTTCTTGAAAAGAAAAAGTTAATAAAATTCTTTTTATTTCTGATGATGGAGTTCCTTTTACATTACACAATCTACTCATAAACAAGCCGTTTTTTAATGCAATAGCAACAAAATCAATTTGCTCTTTTTTAGGAATGATTACAGAAAATTGCCCGTTTTTAGAAAGAATTTTTGACACACCATCAAGTAATTCTTCAAAAGATAAAGAAGATGTAAATCGTGCTTTATTTCTCGCTTCACTTTCAGTTTGATACGCATCTCTATAAAAAGGCGGATTAGAAACTATCAAATCATAATTTTCATCCTCTCCTGCCATTTCATTTGCAAAATTCTGAAAAGTAGCATGGTAACAAAACAACCGATCTCCCCAATCAGATTCCTCAAAATTGGCTACCGTTTGTTCGTAAGCATTTTCATCAATTTCAACAGCATCAATAGTTTGTGCATCATTTCTTTGTGCTAACATTAATGCGATAACTCCTGTGCCAGAACCAATATCTAAAATGGAATTTGGATATCCTTCAACCGAACACCAAGCTCCAAGTAAAACAGCATCTGTACCCACTTTCATCGCAGTTTTATCTTGATGAATCGTAAATTCTTTAAATTTAAATGGCTTTGATTTGATAATTTTTAAGTTTACTGTATTCCTTGTGTAGACAAAAATCTTATTTTATAACAATGTAAATTCCTGCCTTCGCAGGAATAACAATTAAAAAATACGCACTAAATCGTATTTCAATTTTTCAATTAAAATCGCAGAAAGGAAGGGATTAACTTCGTTTTCCCTACAAAACTACGTTTTGAAAATAGAAACACTAAATATTTCAATTCAAGTAAACTTGATGTAATATTCAGTGTTTCTATTTATCCGCAGAGAGGAAGGGATTCGAACCCTCGATACAGTTACCCATATACACACTTTCCAGGCGTGCGCCTTCGACCACTCGGCCACCTCTCTATTATTTACTTCTCACTAAAAAAAACTACTCCAAATACATTTCTATCAACCCTTCTGGGGTTTCAACAAGTATTTGTTTATTTTCTCTATCAATTTTTTTAATAAATGCATCAATCATTGGAATAAAAATCTCTCTTTCTCCATTTTTAATTTCAAACAAAGGTTGAGCAGCTTTATCGTTAATGCTTTCTAAAACACCAACATTCCCATAATTTTTATCAACAATAGCAAACCCAATAACTTCATGAAAATAAAATTTATTTCCTGTTAATTTTGGTAATAAATCTAACGGTAAATAAATTCCTGATTTTAAAATAGCATCTGCATCTTGCTCACTCTCTATTCCTTCAAACCGAACACGCAATTGATTCCCTTTATGTAAGGAACTTTTTTTAATAAAAAATGGAATCAGATTATTGCCTAAATCGACAAAAATTGATTCCATTTCTTGGTACATTTCAGGCTCATCGGTATCTAATTTGATAACCACTTCACCTTTAAAACTATGTTTTCTAACGATTCTGCCTACATAAAAACAATCTTCTTTACGCATCTTATCTCGTTATAAAAATTTATGCTTCTTTTTTATCTTCAGCAGTAGTCTCTTTCGTTTCAGCTTCTGCTACAACTTCTTCAATAGTTTCAGTTACTTCAATAGCTTTTTCTTCAATAACCTCTTCTTCTACTACTACTTTTGCAGCTGCACGAGCTTCGTTTACTGCTTTTTCTGCTTCAAAAGCTTTTGTTTTAGCATCTGCAGTTGCTTTTGCTAAACCATCTTCTTTTGCAGTTACTTTTCCTGCTTTTTCATCTAACCAAGCAGTAAATTTAGTTGCTGCTTGCTCTTCAGTTAAAGCACCTTTTTTAACTCCACCTGCTAAATGATTTTTCAACATCACACCTTTGTAAGACAAAATTGCTCTTGCAGTATCTGTAGGTTGTGCTCCATTTTGTAACCATTCTACAGCTTTATCAATGTTTAAATCAATAATTGCTGGGTTTACATTTGGGTTGTAAGTACCTATTTTTTCTAAGTATTTACCATCTCTTTTTGCACGGGCATCGGCAGCAACAATCCAATAGAAAGGCTTTCCTTTTTTACCGTGTCTTTGTAATCTAATCTTTACAGACATAATTTGTTAATTTGTTAAGGTTCTCGACCTTGATTATTAATAATCTTACCATCTCGTAGTAAGTGGGCGCAAAAATACAAAACCTTTTGAAACTAAAAGGCTAAATTTTTAATATTTTTTAGGGCGTTCGAGCGGGCTTTCACTACTCGCTTTTTTTCGTTCCTCAAAAAGAGCTCAAACAAACCGTTCAATCCCTAACGCAGCTTACCGAAAGTGTATTATTTTTATAACCGAGTATAGTTCATAACTTATCACTTACACATTCCATAAAAAATCAATACTTTTACTTCACTAAAACTCATCAGAACAAACCCACTTTATGTACTTAATTTTTGACACCGAAACCACAGGTTTACCCAAAAGTTGGAATGCCCCAATGACCGATACCAACAACTGGCCAAGGTGTGTACAAATTGCGTGGCAATTGCACGATGAATTAGGAAACCTTATTGAACACAACGATTTTTTAATTCAACCAAACGATTATAATATTCCGTATGACGCAGAACGTATTCACGGAATTTCTACCGAATTGGCAAAAGAACAAGGAATTCCTTTATCCGAAGGATTGCAACTATTCAATGAGGCTTTAGAGAAAACCACCTTTATTGTCGGTCAGAATTTAGAGTTCGACATTAATATTATGGGATGTGAATTTCATAGAATGGGTGTAGAAAACAACTTAACGGAGTTGCCAATTTTAGACACTTGTACCGAAAAAACAGCACAATTATGCCAACTCCCTGGTGGTAGATACGGTAAATTTAAATTACCAACATTAACCGAATTACACCATCATTTATTTGGTACTGGTTTTGGTGAAGCACACAACGCAACTGCCGATGTAGAAGCAACAACACGTTGTTTTTTAGAATTAATCCGCCTTAGAGAATACACTGAAGAACAGTTAGATGTTGTCCCAGATTTCTTTGAAAAATACGCTAAAGAAAACCCTAAACCAATTGAAGTAATTGGTTTAAAACACATCAACCTTAAGCAAGAAAGCGAAAAAATCCGCAAGCGGTTAGCTTCTCAAAAAGAAGTAAAAGCTACAAAAACCACTAGCGAAGGGTTGGCCTCTTTAAAAAATATACATTTTTCTCACTTACACAACCATACACAATTTTCTGTATTACAATCTACCATACAGATTAGCAACCTTATAAAAACGACTGCTTCTAATAAGATGCCTGCCGTAGCAATGACCGATTCTGGAAATATGATGGGTGCATTTCATTTTGTACAAGCCGCATTAAATCATAATAAAGGTGTTGAAATTGCCAATAAAGAAGCCCTAGAAAAAGGTGAAGAACCAACAGAAACCATTGTAAAACCAATTGTAGGTTGTGCATTTAATGTTTGCGAAGATCATCTAAATAAAAAACAAAAAGACAACGGTTATCAAATTGTTTTGTTAGCAAAAAACAAAAAAGGCTATCATAATTTAGCAAAAATGTCTTCCATTGCTTTTGTTGATGGTTTTTATTATGTGCCAAGAATCGATAAAAAAATTATTGAGCAGTACAAAGAAGATATTATTGTTTTAACAGGAAATTTATACGGAGAAATTCCGAATAAAATCTTAAATATTGGCGAAAAACAAGCCGAAGAAGCACTTGTTTGGTGGAAAAACACTTTTCAAGACGATTTGTATATCGAAGTAATGCGCCACGGACAACAGGATGAAGATGTGGTAAATGAAACATTGCTACAATTTGCTAAAAAACATCAGGTAAAAGTAGTAGCCTCTAACAATACCTTTTATTTAGAAAAAAAAGATGCCAATGCTCACGATATTTTATTATGCGTAAAAGACGGTGAGAAACAAGCGACTCCTAAAGGAAAGGGAAGAGGATATCGTTACGGTTTAGAGAATGAGGAGTACTACTTTAAATCATCCGAAGAGATGAAAAAACTCTTTATTGATTTACCCGAAGCTATTATCAATATTCAAGAAATTGTAGATAAAGTAGAAATTTTCACACTCGCTAGAGACGTCTTATTACCTGCTTTTGATATTCCAAAAGAATTTCAAGATAAAGCAGATATTGCTGACAAAGGCAAACGTGGAGAGAATAATTATCTCCGCCACTTAACCTATGAAGGTGCAAAATTACGCTATCCAGAAATTACAGAAAGTATTAGAGAGCGTTTAGACTTTGAGTTAGAAGTCATTGAAAACACAGGCTATCCTGGGTATTTTTTAATTGTTGAAGATTTTATTAGAGAAGCCCGTAAGATGGATGTTTCGGTAGGACCTGGGCGTGGGTCTGCAGCAGGATCTGTAGTGGCATATTGTCTAAAAATAACCAATATAGATCCCATTAAATATGATTTACTTTTTGAGCGTTTCTTAAATCCAGAACGGGTTTCTATGCCAGATATTGATATCGATTTTGATGATGAAGGACGTGGTAGAGTAATGGATTATGTGATTGATAAGTACGGTAAAAATCAAGTTGCACAGATTATTACTTACGGAACTATGGCAGCAAAATCATCGATTAGAGATACTGCCAGAGTTTTAGATTTACCACTCTATGATGCCGATAGAATTGCCAAATTAATTCCGGGAATGAAACTGAAGAAGATGTTTTCTTTAGATGATAAGACACTAAAATCAAAACTACGTCCTGAAGAATTTGAAATGGTTAACGAGCTGAAAAGAATTTCTGAAGGCATTGGTATTGAAGCAGAAACCATAAATAAGGCACGGGTTTTAGAAGGTTCTGTTCGAAACGTTGGTACACACGCTTGTGGTGTAATTATTACTCCGAATGATATTACCAACTACGTTCCTGTAGCGTTGGCAAAAGATTCTGACATGTACGTTACTCAGTTTGATAATGCTGTGGTAGAAAATGCAGGTTTACTAAAAATGGATTTTCTAGGCTTAAAAACCTTGACACTTATTAAAGATACGGTAAAAATTGTAAAAGCCATTCACGGTGTTGAATTAGATCCTGAAAACTTTCTTATAGATGATACAAAAACGTACGAACTTTTTCAAAGAGGAGAAACTGTTGGTATTTTTCAGTATGAATCCGCAGGAATGCAAAAATATATGCGAGAGCTAAAACCAACTGTTTTTGCAGATTTAATTGCAATGAATGCTCTGTACAGACCTGGACCTATTGAATATATCCCTGCATTTATCCGAAGAAAACACGGTACAGAAAATATTGAATACGATTTACCTGCTATGGAAGAGTATTTGAAAGAAACCTACGGAATTACAGTATATCAAGAGCAAGTAATGTTGCTTTCTCAAAAATTGGCAGATTTTACCAAAGGTGAAGCAGATGTTTTGCGTAAAGCAATGGGAAAAAAACAGATTGCAGTATTGGCTAAAATGAAGCCGAAATTTATTAAACAAGCGGGGGAAAACGGGCACGATGAAAAAAAATTAGAAAAAATATGGAAGGATTGGGAAGCATTTGCATCCTATGCTTTTAACAAATCTCACTCTACTTGTTATGCGTGGATTGCTTACCAAACGGCGTATTTAAAAGCGCATTATCCTGCGGAATATATGGCGTCTGTGTTGTCTAATAATATGAAAGACATTAAACAGGTTTCCTTTTTTATGGAAGAATGCAAACGTGCCGGAATTACCGTTTTAGGTCCTGATATTAACGAATCTTACTTAAAGTTTTCGGTAAATAAAGAAGGTGCTATTCGATTTGGTATGGCAGCAATTAAAGGAGTGGGAGCATCCGCAGTAAAAGCAATTATCAAAGAACGAAAAGAGAACGGAAATTACGTTTCAATTTTTGATGTTGCCAAACGGGTAGATTTGCGTGCTGCTAACAAAAAATCGTTCGATGGGTTGGCATTAGCAGGAGGTTTTGACTCCTTTATCAACACACATAGAGCGCAATATTATGCATTAGACGAAAAAGAATTGACCTTTTTAGAAAAAGCGATAAAATACGGACATAAATTTCAGGAAAACGCCAATTCTGCACAAGTTTCATTGTTCGGAGAAGCTTCTGATATTCAGTTACCAGAACCCGAAATTCCGCCTTGTGAAACTTGGGGAACAATGGAATTACTTGCCAAAGAAAAAGAAGTTGTAGGGATGTATATTTCTGCACATCCACTAGATGATTTTAAAAATGAATTGCAATTTTGTAATACAGATTTGTCTGTTTTTAAAGAGGAATTAAAAAAATATGTGGGGGTAACTTTATCATTTGCGGGTATTGTAACAGATGTACAGCACCGAGTTTCTAAAGCTGGGAAAGGTTGGGGAATGTTTACTGTAGAAGATTATAGTGACAGTCATGAATTCAGGATTTTTGGAGAGGATTACTTGAAATTTAGACATTTTTTAGTCCCAAATTCCTTTTTATTTATCAAATCGACCATTAAACCAGGTTGGACAAATAAAGAAGGTGTTACGAGTGATCCTCGTTTGCAATTTACTGATTTCAAATTGCTGCACGATGTGATGGATATACTCTGTAAAAAATTGACAATTAAAATTCCGTCAAATAAAATTGACGAAAAATCAATTCAGCTTTTAGAAAAAATAGTAAAGACAGAAGTAGGAAAACAACAACTATTCTTTACCATTTGGGATGCCAAAGAAAAAATAGAATTGAATGTGCCTAGTAGAAATACCAAAGTAAAAATAACTAACGAATTACTAAAAACTTTAGAAGATAATTTTATTGATTTTAAGTTGAATTAGTTTTTTAAATCATACTACATATCTAAATTTATCATCCTTCAAAGAGTTTCAAACCCTTTGAGGGATGATTTTCTTTAAAAAAGAAAAATTACCGACACTTTTTGTCGGAACTAATTTTTATATTTGGTAAAAATCATACTTCTGATGAAAACTAAAGGAAAAATTGTTATTCTAAAAAGAATTGTTGATAGCCCTTTTGCTGTTAGCAAAAGTAGTTTACTACAACTTTTAGAAAATGAAGATATTTATATTTCTACAAGAACACTAGAACGTTATCTAAAAGAACTTTCAGATTCTTTTTTTATAGAGTATTCAAAAGAACAAAAAGGCTACATTAAAAATTCTTTCATTGATAAAGAAGAACTTTCTTTGTTTATACAATTATTGAATGTAAAAATTATTACATCTTCTATTTTAAAAAACAATTATAAAAAATTAATTTATCATAGTTCTCGCCACATATTTAAAGGGTTAGAACATTTACACCCACTTTTAGAGTGTATTGACAAAAAAAGAATGGTTAGTTTTCAATACAAAACACAATACAAGGACTTAAATAATAGAAACGTTATACCACAATTTATAAAAGAATATCAAAATAGATGGTATTTAATTGGTTTAGATATTGATAAAGAAAATGCCGTAAGAACTTTTGGTTTAGACAGGATTTCTAGCATTAAAAAAGGAGTAAAAATTACTTTAAAGAATTTAGATAATAACAGTTCTATATTTGAAAATATGATTGGTGTAGATACAAGACCCTCAAATAATACATACAATTATCCAATAGAAGTTATCTTAAAAGCAACTTCTCCATTACCAAATTATTTAAAATCTTTACCGATACATTCTTCTCAAAAAATGATAAAAGAAACAGATGGGTACACATTGTTTTCTCTTAAGATTTTTATAAATTACGAATTTAAACAACATATTTATATGTACTCTCCATTTATTCAAGTCGTTGAGCCAAAATGGTTAGTAGACCAAATTAAAGAGGATTTAAAAACAGCTCTAAACCTTTATAAAAAATAGTATTAACTTTATAAACCAAAATTATGAAAAATTACAAATGCGATAAATGTGATACACTAATTCAAAAAAACAATACACCTTCTTCAATTGGATGCCCAAACGGCGGGAATCATAGATGGAGAAATTTAAGCAATGTTGGAGACCGTAATTATCAATGTAAAAAATGTTCAATACTTATTAAAAGCGATTCTTTACCAACATCTTTAGGGTGTTCAAGTGGAGGAAATCATAGCTGGTCTAAATTATGAAAAAAATTAAGCATAAAAGTAATAATCGTTTCTTAAAAAAAGACAATCCTGCTACTATTGGTTATCAGTTGAGAAAGATTTTTGAGGGATTAGATTTTAAGAATAAATCAAATAGAGAAAACAATGAATAATTTAATAAAAATTGAAACATTATTAAATGAAATAAAATCAAAAATTGATGCTCATAATGATTTTAAAAAAGAATACAACAAACAATTAGCTTTTGATTTTAGTCTATTCAACTTCTTTAACATAGGAGAAAATAAAGTAAGTCAAATTTTAACTTATTTTTTAGACCAAAAACAAAATCACGGACAAGGAAATATTTTTTTAAATGAATTTATTAAGCAATTTAATCGTGAAAAAATTGACATATCAAGCTCAGAGGTTTATTGTGAAAAAGTGATAACAAATAACAGACGAATTGATATTTATATTAAAACTGAAGAATTAATAATTGCAATTGAAAATAAAATTTGGGCAGATGACCAGACTAATCAATTAGAAGATTACGCCACTTATTTAGAAGAAAAAACAAATGGCAAATTCTTATTACTATACCTAAACCCTTATGGTTCAGAACCAACCGAAAAAAGTATTTCTAATAATTTTAAAGAGCAATTGAAAAAAAAAGAACAATTCAAAATTATTAGCTACGAATACGATATCATAAACTTAATAAATAAATGGCTAGTAATTTGTGAAGCAGATAATGTCACTTCCTTTCTAAAGGAATTTAAAAAATATCTAGAAATTAAATTTCTCAAAAAAAACACTCTAAATATGTCTAAAAAATTAAAAGAAATAATTTATCAAAACGAAGAAACAGTAGAAGTTTTAATTAATGCTTACAGGAAAATAGAAAGAGAAAATATTGAAAAATTAAATCAAATCTGGGATGCATTAGATGCATTAAAAGAAGAAACACGCGGAGTAATTAACGTAGATTTAAAATTAAGCGATAAGCCTCCACATACTGCAAATAGAAAAAAAGTCTTTTGGTATTCAGTTTCAAAAGGAAACAATACAATAGTTTTTGAATTTGTCCAAAAAGAAATCCACCTATACTCAATGTACTACCTACGTAATGGATCTGATAAAAAATTCAAAGAAATAGCAATAAAAGTCATTAATTTAGACAAACAAACAAAACTTAATTCTAAAGAAAGCGTAAGTGAGTTAGTTACACAGGGCAAACTCATACTTTTATTTTTAACACCTTTAGCAAATACTGATTATCC
>CAZZNK010000080.1:0-10538 GCA_964655585.1 uncultured Flavobacteriaceae bacterium | reverse complement strand
CGCAAACGATAATGTATAACTTCTTTGAGTATCGTTTTTTTCTGCTTGATTTTGTTCAAATTATGCGTGAAAACGAAAAGGTAAAAACTCATTATTCAGAATTATCTACTCAGAGAGAACAGCAGTTTTCAATGCTTTTTAAGTTATTAATTGAAAATGATTTAATGCGAAAAGAAATGTTACCAAATGAATATAAAAACTTGTATAAGCGTTTTCAGATGTTAAGTGAATTTTGGATTTCTGATGCAGAAATTCATAATTCTAAAATTACAAAAAAAACAATTTCAAGATATTCAGAAATTCTAACTCAATCCATTTTTCCTTATTTAACTCCAAAAGGTGAAAAAGAATATCATGCTATAGTTTCGGGTAAGTTTTAGTTTTAGAGAGCGTTTGGACGTGACTCGTATAAGATTCATAAATATGGTAGCGATATTACGAAATGTGTTGTTCTCTTTTCTATTTCTTCATTATAGTCATAGAGTTACTCTATTTTCATAGAAAGGGCTAACCAGCGTTCTTCTTTTTGTGCTAAAGAGTCAATAATTTCTTGTAGTTCTTTCGATTTTTCTGCAATTTCTTCTGATGGAATTTCTACATCTAAAAATTGTTTTTCTATCGTAGTTTTTCTCTTTTCTAATCGCTCTATATCAACTTCTAACAAACCAAATTCTTTGTTTTCGTTGTATGATAGTTTTCCTTTAAACGTTTCCGTTTCTACAATTTCTTTTGGTTTTTTTATAGATGATTCTTTTGGTTTCGAATCTTCATACGCTCTAAAATCTGAGTAGTTTCCTGGAAAATTTTCTACCTCTCCATCACCTCTAAATACAAATAAAGAATCTACAATTTTATCCATAAAATACCTGTCGTGAGAAACTACCAATAAGTTTCCTGGAAAATCTAATAAGAAATTTTCTAAAACATTTAGTGTAATTACATCCAAATCATTGGTAGGTTCATCTAAAATTAAAAAGTTAGGATTTTGAATTAAAACGGCACACAAATACAATCGTTTTTGTTCACCTCCACTTAGTTTTTCTACAAAATCATATTGCTTTTTTTTATCAAACAAAAAACGTTCTAAAAGTTGACTTGCAGATATTTTTCTACCTTTTGAAAGCGGAATGTATTCTCCAAATTCTTTGACAACCTCAATTACTTTTTGTCCTTCTTTAATCACAATTCCTTTTTGAGTGTAATATCCAAATTTTACAGTTTCACCAATGACTACTTTCCCTCCATCAACAGGCATACTTTGCGTTAAAATATTTAAAAAAGTAGATTTTCCTGTACCATTTTTACCGATAATACCAATACGTTCTCCACGCCGAAAAACATAGTCGAATCCGTCTAAAATTACATGTTCATCAAATGATTTTTTAAGTTTATGAAGCTCTACTATTTTGCTTCCTAAACGTGCCATATTTATCTCTAACTGAACTTTATGGTCTTTTCTACGTTGGTGTGCTTTTTCTTTAATTTGATAAAAATCGTCTATTCTAGATTTAGATTTTGTGGTACGTGCTTTGGGTTGTCTCCGCATCCAATCTAGCTCTTTTTTAAAGAGGTTTTTAGCCTTATTTGTAGTAACCTGTTCTAAAGCAATTCTTTCTTCTTTTTTCTCTAAATAATAGGAGTAATTCCCTTTGTATTTGTATAATTTTCCGTGATCTAACTCTATAATTTCATTACATACACGTTCTAAAAAATACCGATCGTGTGTTACCATAAACAAGGTTATTTTTTCTTTTGAAAAGAACGCTTCTAACCATTCAATCATTTCTAAATCTAAATGGTTTGTAGGTTCATCAAGAATCAAAACATCTGGTTTGTTTATCAAAACAATGGCTAATGATAAACGTTTCTTTTGTCCACCAGAAAGCGATCCTACTTTTTTAGAAAGATCGTTTAGCTTTAATTTCGATAAAATTTGTTTGTATTGTGTTTCAAAATCCCATGCATTGTATTGCTCCATCAAATCAAATGCTGCTTGGTACGCATCTGCATCTTCTGGGTTTTCTAATGCTTTTTCATATTGATTAATGATTGGTAAAATGGTACTTTCTGTAGAAAAAATAGTTTCTTCAATCGTTAAATTATTATCAAGATCCATTTTTTGCGCCAAATATGAAATCTGAATACCTTTTCTAGTAACAACTTGACCAGTATCCGAAGTATCCAAACCTGCTATAATATTTAGAATAGAGGTTTTTCCTGTACCATTTTTAGCTACAAAGGCAATTTTTTGATCTTTGTTAATACCAAAAGAAATATCTTGAAATAAGATTCTTTCTCCGTAAGCTTTTGATATGTTTTCTACTGAAATATAATTCATCCTTTTCTATTATTTAGTGCAAAATACTAAAAAAAACCATCTCGATGTATCGAGATGGTTTTTAAAATGTATGGAATTTAAATTCTTATTTAAGAACCCAGTTACCACCTTCTTTTTTAATCCATTTAGATCTTTCTTGTTCTCCACTATCATAAACGATATAAGAAAATAAATATTTTTGACCTTCTGCAGCAGAAGGGTTTATATGATCTGCTAACAAACCTAATGAATATAATATTTGATCTTCTGACCAGTTGTAATCAAAATCATCATAATTAGATAAATTTCCAATTAAACCAGCATATTCAGTTCCTGTTAAAACAGATGCTAAGTAATCATAATCACTATTAGCACCACGTGTTAATGTGTGTTTAATAGTGTTATCTGGCACCCATTTATTCACTTCGTAACCAAACTGTAATTTTGTTTGATGAGGAGTCCACATACCGTTTGTAAAAGTAAATTTGTTCCCTTTTACGCTTGTTCCACTTTCATAATACTTATAGTAAATAAAAATATTGTCTTCTTCTTGTGCAAAAGGAAATTTTGAACTTAAGAAAGTTGGTATATAATTATTTGGAGGTGTGCTACTAGAAAAATTATTATATCTTCCTGGTTGTCCAGAGCTTTCTCCCATAGAATCATAGTCTTCAGCATTTAAATAAAATGCTTTATCTACTAAATCCCAGTTTCCACTAGAGTACATATAAAATGCTTCTCTAGTTACTGTAGTACCTTCTACTCCTGGTGCTTTTAATTTTAGACTCTCTATTCTCCATCTTCCTGCATCTGTTGCAGTTGATTCATATTTAAAAGCAATATGAATTGTTTCGCCATCATAAGCAGAGAAATCATAATCTTCTGATAAAGTCATTGCAGAGTTCCCTGCATTTGGACCAGTAGCCAAAGTAATTTCATCCCAAGTAGCTGTAGTTTGATCTCCAGTATAGTTTTTTGAAACTAAAATCTTTAATAATGAAAAGTCAGAAGCATATTTAATAGCTTGGTTGATTTGAAATTTAGCACTTGTAACAGCTGCTAAATCTATTTCTGGAGAGATTAACCAATCTTCATTAGCATGTCTTCCTCCTGCATATCCATTTCCTTGTACATAACCACTCTCAGAAGTCCATCCTTGCGCACCAACAACATCTGTTATTGCCCATCCTTCTAAACTTCCAGCAAAAGCATACTCAACAAAAGAAGCTGTTCCTAAAACAGTTGTTCCTACGTATTGTTTATGTTTTGTTCTAATGATTTGTCCTTCTGTTGGAGAAGCAATAGAGTTTGCAAGTATTGCAGGAATAAAATCTTTTGGATTTTCATTTTCATAAAAACCGATAGCATTGTTTATCGCATCAGGATAATCTGCATTTGCTAAGGTGTATCTTCCTGCAGTAGTAAAATTAGCAACCTCTTCTATATCTGTACCTGCTTTTAATTCATAACCAACCAATACAGATGATTTGTCTCCCCAAACTGGGTATTTATCTGCAAGAAAATTAGGAATCATTGTTTTAGCTGTTGCTAAATCATTAAAATAAGATTTCTCTAAACCCAAACCATCATAATCATCGCTTACAAGAGTATAATCTACTGATCCTACAATTGCATTGTTTGCTTCTGCGTCAATTTCGTCATTAATATCCCCTAATGGATCACAAGAAGCGAATACCAATGAGAAAACTGTTAATAATAAAAATATTTTTTTCATTTTATTATTATTTAAAATTTAACTTTTAATCCTAAACTGAAAGTTCTTCCAGCTCCATAGTATACATTAGCACTTGTTGCACTATGAGTCCCATCTGATCCATCAAAAGCATCAGAAATATACTCTACGTCAAAAATATTATTCATTTTCCCGTTTAAAGTAGCGTCTAAACTACCTATTTTAAATCCATGATTTACACCTAAATCAAATAAATGATATGATGGCATTTTCCAAGCATTTTTTCTATCAGTACTTCTTGTAATATTAAATCTTGCATAAATATCTCCAGCATAATTATAATCTAAAAACAATGATGTTTTTTCAAGAGCTTGATATTTTAATCCTAATGCATAGGTTGTTTGTGCAGCATCAGAAACCTTTAAGTCTTTAGCGTTTACAACCACTGTTTTCACAATTGCACCTCCTTGATCAAGTACGTCTGCTTTTACATCGCTTTTCCATTTCCAGTCTCCTAAAGAAACCATACCTGTCATACTGATTTTTTCGCTTACATTATATAAGAAATCTATTTCAATACCTTGGTGTAATGCATCTAACCCTGGAATACTATATTCTAAGAATTCTCCAACATTTACTGGATCTAAAATTCTTCCTGAAATAGATTTATCTAACCAAGATGTTCTATAGATATTTACATTAGCAGAGAAATCTTCCGTTCTATAACCATATCCTATTTCCGCACTAAATACTTTTTCGTTTTTAGCATTTGGATTGATATCCGTAGAAGATTTTGAAACAAATACATCTCCTGTTAAAAATGGTGCTTTAGAGAAGTAACCTACATTTGCAAATACGTTATGCGTATCATCAATATTATAATTTGCTCCACCTTTAGTACTATGCCCTAAAAATTTTGCTTTTTCAGATTGTCTTTTTGGATCGGTAGCTGCATATTTCATAAAGTCCTCTTTACTATAAGTAGTATTAGAGATTGCTGACGATAAGAAAAAAGTTAAAGCATCACTAGCAGTATATTCTAATTGAGCAAATAAGCCACCTCTTACAACTTTACCATCATAATCTTTATTAAATTTATCTCCTACTTTTAATGCTTGATTAAATGTATTGTCAGAACTTCTTGTATTTAAGTAATACTGTCCTCCTAATAAATCTGTTACTTCATACCAGTGAGATCCTACATAATATCTTGCATCAATTCCTCCAGAAAAAACTAAATTATCTGAAAAGTCTGTTTTAAATGTTGATAAAACACCATACCATTTATGAGAATTTCTTGAAGCAGCAAAAATATCTGTTGAGCCAGCAGCTCCATTTGCAATATTTTCGTCTACAATTCTATCAAAATTAATTGGTTGATCTGTACCTAACCTATAATTAGAATCAGAAAATTTACCTCCTTGAGTTCTTCTTCCTCCTCCTTGTCCAAAAGAAGCATATAAAGCTGTGGTGATAAAAGTGTTATCAGAAATCCTCCAATCATGGTTTAAAGACAACTGTGGTTTGTGATAAAAGTTAAAGGAAACATTTTCTACCTTTCCATTTCTATAACCCCAATCTGGATTGAATCGTTTACCTCCTTGTTCTGTAGCTCTATTTTGTGCTATTGTTCTTGTATTATATCTTTGGCCATGTTCTTGGATTGTTCCAAAAGCAGTAAAAGATAATTTATGTGCATCATTAATTTGATTTGCTACATTTACAAAATAATTAACTCCATCAAACCTAGTACCATCAACATAACCTTCTCCTGAAACTTTAGCAGCAGAAACAGTAACAGCAAAACCGTTGTCCATCATTCCTGTAGACAAAGTCATACCATATTTTTGGTATCCATTATTTCCTACACCCATTCTAATTTTCCCACCTTTTACAGCATCCGTAGATTTAGAAATAATATTAATAGTTCCTCCAACAGAAGGCACAGCTACTTTAGAAGCTCCTAAACCTCTTTGTACTTGCATTGCAGAAGTAACATCAGATAAACCTGCCCAGTTAGACCAGTAAACCGCACCGTTTTCCATATCATTAACAGGTACTCCGTTAATTAATACACCAATATTTTGTGAACGAAAACCTCTTAAGTTAATTCTTCCATCTCCGTAACCACCACCAGATTTAGTAGCATATACTCCTGGAGTTGACTTTAATACTTCAGGAAACTCTTGCGTACCTAATTTAGACTCAATATCTGCAGCTTTAATTGTAGATACTGCTACTGGTGTTTTTCTGTCAATTGCAAAAGACGTTGCTGTTATCACAATTTCATCTAATACATCTCCTCCTACTTTTAATTGAATCGTACCCAATTTCGTTTTTGAAGATGAAAAGGCAATCTCTTTAGATTCATAGCCTATATAAGAGACTATTACTACACCAGAATTTGTTTTTGCTTTTAACATAAACTTACCGTCAAAGTCAGTCGATGTTCCGTTTGTTGTTCCTTTTACAACAATACTAGCACCAGGTAATGGTTGGTTGGTTTCATCTACCACCGTACCTGTAATTTTAGCTTGTCCTAAAACAGTAGCTGCTACTAAAAATAGTGCTACGAATAAGAATTTTTTAAAATTTTTCATTGTTAAAATTTATGTTATTAAATGTTCTGCAAAAATCCTTCTTTTACAGAGTCCTAATGTTAATTTAATGTTACGTTTTTAACAAAAAATTAAGACATGCAAATATACTCCTAAAGCTTAATTCTACCTTGTTTTTAAGAGGTTAAAGTATTAATAATTTATCAACAAAGAAATAAGGTGCTGATTTCCTTGTACTTAAAAATATTCTATCTGTTTTTAAAGTCGTTTTTTAGCCAATTCCTTCCCTAATTCTACCCCAAATTGGTCATAACTATAGATATTCCAAATAATTCCTTGTACAAATATTTTATGTTCATAGAGAGCAATGAGCTTTCCTAAAGAAAATGGCGTTAATTTATCAAACAAAATAGTAGTACTTGGTCGGTTTCCTTCAAAGGTTTTAAAGGGTAACAATTGTGCTACTTTATCTATATTGCCCGAAAACTTTAATTCTAAATGAACTTCTTCTTTTGTTTTCCCAAAAGCAAGTGCTTCTGTCTGCCCGTAGTAATTAGCCATCAGTTTTTTATGATGATCTGTTAATCCGTGTAACGATTCTTGAAAACCAATAAAATCTGCAGGAATTATTTTTGTTCCTTGGTGCACTAATTGCATAAAGGCATGTTGCATATTTGCACCTATGCTACCCCAAACAATAGTACCTGTTTGGTAATCGATTTTATTTCCGTTTCTATCTACACTTTTCCCGTTGCTTTCCATCGTGGCTTGCTGTAAATAGGGCGGGAATTTACTTAAATATTGTGTATATGGAAGTATTGCTTCGGTTTCGCATCCAAAGAAATTATTATACCAAATACTTATCAATGCTAATATTACGGGGATGTTTTTATCAAAATCAGTGTTTTTAAAGTGCTCATCCATTTTAGAGGCGCCGTCTAACAGTTGTCTAAAATTATCAAAACCAACAGATAAACTGATAGACAACCCAACAGCAGACCAAAGCGAAAAACGACCACCAACCCAATTCCACATTGGAAAAATATTATTTGTGGCTATTCCAAAATCTTCAGCAGCATCGATATTTGTAGAAACTGCCACAAAATGTTTGGCAATATCAAATTGTGAAGCCGATTTTAAAAACCAGTCTTTTAACGTATTTGCATTGGTAATGGTTTCTTGTGTGGTAAATGTTTTAGAAACAATTACAAACAGTGTTGTTTCTGGATCTAACTTTTTAATAATTTCTGACACATGATCTCCATCTATATTAGAAACAAAATGTGTGTTTAAATGATTTTTATAAAACTGCAAAGCTTCAACAACCATGTCTGGTCCTAAATCTGAACCACCAATACCAATATTTACAATATCTGTAATCGGTTTATCTGTGTACCCTTTCCATTTTCCTGAAATAACACGTTTAGAAAAGGTATTCATTTTAGAAAGCACTTTTTTTATTTTTGGCTTGATATTTTTACCATCAACCAAAAGAGGTTCTTCTAAATTACCTCGTAAAGCAGTATGTAATACCGCTCTGTTTTCTGTACTATTGATAATGTTTCCTGAAAATTGTTTTTCTATTGCATCTTTTACATCAACCTCATTTGCCAATTCAATTAGTAAATCAATGGTTTTTTGGGTGATGTTGTTCTTAGAAAAATCAACCGATAAATTATCAAATTGAAGTGAAAAGTTTTCTTTTCGATTTACATCCTCAGAAAATAATTTTTTTATGGATATGTTTTCTATTTCATCAAAATGATTTGATAAATTTTTCCAAGAATTAGTTTGGGTTGGATTGCTATTTTTTAATGACATTCTGCGGGATGTTTTCAGTTACAAATGTATTCTCAACTGGATTTTCAGATGGACTTATCGCATCTAATTGCTCTTTTAAAGGTTTGATAAATTCTAAATATTTAGGTTTTAAACTCTTTTTTAAAGGTTTGGCAGATGGCAATTTTTGTTTTAAAGGGTCTACTTGTTTTCCGTATTTCCAAAAACGATAACAAACATGTGGTCCACCAGTATTTCCCGTCATACCAACATAACCAATAATATCGCCTTGTTTTACATAATCTCCTTTTTTTACTTTACGGCTTTTCATATGCAAATATTGGGTAGAATAGGTACCGTTGTGTTTTACTTTTACATAATTTCCGTTACCACCTCTTCGTTTAGATTCTACCACGGTTCCACTGGCAGTTGTCATAATTGGTGTACCAATTTTTGCAGCAAAATCTGTACCTCTATGAGGTCTTCTTTTGTAACCATAAAATTTAATTCTTCTATTTAAATTAAATTTTGATGATATTCTATATTGAAATTTTATAGGTGATTTTAAAAAAACACTTCGTAACATTTTCCCTTCATCATCATAGTATTCTGGTATTTTTTTAATAGAATCTGCTATAAATCGATAAGCGTATAATTTCCTTTTTTTATGTTTAAAAACGGCTGCTTTTACTTTTCCGTAACCCGCAAAAATAGTATCATCAATAAATTTTTCTTCATAAATAAACTTGAATTTATCGCCTTTTTGAAGTTTGTAAAAATCTAAAGTCCACGCATAAATATCAGCAATTCTATATGTTAAATTTGCTGACAAGTGCAAACTATCCATTGTGTTTGATAAGTTAGAGTAGATGACTCCAGATACTTCTTTCTCTACAGTTTTAATCGATTTTTTATAAATACTTGCCTTAATAATAGAATCAGAAAAATCTACAATAGTTGCCTTAATTTTATTGTGCTTATAAATAAATATTTTTGCCTTTTCAGTAGAATCTTTTGAGGCCAAAATAGTATACGGTTTCCCTGCTCTAATCCTTCTTACATCAAAAACATCTTTTATTGATATTGATATTTGATTAATTTTTGGGTAAAAAACATGGTATTTGTCTAAAATAACACCAAAACTTTCTCCGCTTTTAATTGTATCGTGAATTACCTTATAATCTTTAATATTATAACCATACTCAAAAATTTCTTTTGGTGGTGTTGGAATTTCAACAATTTTATTTTTGGTTGTTTCTGCTTTTTTACAAGATGAGATTATCAAAAGAAGAAATAGAAAGAGAATTTGTATACTTTTCAATGAAACTGATTTTACCGTGTTTAAAACGGTAAAAATACAATTTAATCATAAATAACTTCAAAAGGATTTGCCAAACCTTTATAAGCGTCTAATTCTGCATATAAAGAGCCTACAGATAAGGATGCTTTTAATTTGATTGGTATTTTATTATCATCAGCAGTAATCCAAATAGTAACACTTTCTTGGGCTTTAAAAATTCTACCAGATTGCACCATGGGTCTAAAACGTAACGTTTTTACTTTTCCGAATTTTGTTTTTAGGGTTTCTTTTCCTAAAAAACGAAGTTTAAAAGGATGTGTTTGAGAATCAATAAACATATCTACTTTTATATCATCTCCTGGTTTTAGCTTACTTACATCTTGTCTTCGTAAAAAATAAAACATAGATAACATATCTTGTACATTCCCTATAGAGACAAGAGTGTCTTTCTGTTTTAAAAAATCTTGTATATGCGCTTGTTTTGCTTTGTAATTAAAGGTAGTATTTCGATGTTTTTTATACCCACCTTCGTCAATTTTTCGTTTAAATAAATAAGGTTTCCCTGTTTTTTTATCAAAATACGATTGATAATCATCATTAACTTTAAAAAACCATTTTATCAACCCAGTTGTCCAACCTTTTCCAGTAACATGGTATACTTCTTTTCCATTCAGTTTCTTTTCATCAACAGAAAGAATTGCATTACCAGCTTTCATCCAACCGCTATAACTCATTTTAAAACGAAGCCACTCGCCTTTTTTAAAAACAGGTTCTTTTTCTTGACTAAACGTAAAGTTACTTACTAGTAGGACTAAAATTAAAAGTATGGTTTTTTTCATGATTTTCAAACTTATAAAAAAAGTATGACAATTACCGTTCCAAAAAATAAAA
>CAZZNK010000079.1:0-10617 GCA_964655585.1 uncultured Flavobacteriaceae bacterium | reverse complement strand
TCATTTTTATACATATACTTGTGGTTTTGTGTATACATATTTTAGGACGGGTCACACGTAGCTACAACGTATGATGGTACAAATGCGAAAATTTATATAGATGGAACGGTAGAACAAACTGTAGCAGCCACAGGAACTATTAATAATAATGCTTTTAAGGTTGCTTTAGGAACTAATTTAGAAAATTTAACACGTGCTTTTATTGGCGATATGGACGATGTACGGATTTGGAACAAAGCATTATCTGCCACAGAAATTACTGCCCGTAAAGACATCGAATTGTTTGGTAATGAAGATGGCTTGTTGGCATACTACAAATTTAACCAAGGAACAAACAATGCAAATAATGCAGCAGAAACAACATTAACAGACAATAGTACCAATACAAATAACGGTATACTAACTAATTTTGCATTAACGGGTGCTACTTCTAACTGGGCATCGGGTTCAACAATTAGTACCAGTGGAGTTGCCCCAACAATTACCACCACCGCTGTAGCAAGTATTACCACTACAGGAGCTACTTTGGCAGGAAATGCATCTGCAGATGGAGGAGCAGGCATTACCGAGCGAGGAATTGTGTACTCAGTAACTGCAACCAATGGAAACCCATTAATAGGAGGAGCAAGTGTTTCTAAAATATTGAAAGGAACAGGTACAGGTGTCTTTTCTGATGCTGTTACAGGTCTTTCAGAAAGCACACAATATTCTTACAAAGCCTATGCCACCAATGCTGTAGGTACAACGTACGGTGCGGTGACTACGTTTACAACGTCATCAGTACCACCAACAGTAACAACGTATCACCAGCAGATAACGCAACAGGTGTAATTGTAAGTGATAACTTAGTGCTTACTTTTAGCGAAAACATTGTAAAAGGAACAGGAAATATTATCATCAAAAAAACAAGTGATAATAGTATTATTGAAACCATAGATGTAACTACAGCAGTAGTAAGTATCTCAGGAGCAGAAGCTACTATTAATCCAAGTTCAGATTTAGCATTAAATACAGAATTTTATGTACAAATAGCAGCTACTGCATTTAAAGATGCGGCAACAAATAGTTATGCAGGTATTGCAGATACCACAACGTGGAGTTTTACCACACAAGCAAACCAAACCAATACGTGGTCTGGAGCCACCGATACCAATTGGGCAACAATTACCAACTGGAGTTTAGGAAGAACTCCTATATCTACTGATAATGTAATTATTGCTGATGTAGCAACCGACCCTGTTGTTTTTTCTGGAACTCATACAATAGTTAATGATGTAACTATTAACGCTTCAGGACTTTTAACTATTACTGGAGGAGCAGATATTACCATAAATGGAAATAGTACCAATAATGGTACATTTAATATCGAATCAGGTGGTTCATTGATTGTTACGGGTACATCAACAGGAAACATCACCTATAAAAGAAATTTAACAACTACCAATTGGTACTTAATTTCGAGCCCAGTAGTTGGAGTAACAGTTCAAGATCTTTTTGATTTAGGTATTTTCGCTATTAATGGATTTAAGTTTAGTTTTGCACTCTATGTAAATGATGGAACTTCTTGGAGTTATGGTGAAGAGGCACTTGGAACTGTTATAACAAATAATGTAGTATTAACAAAAGGGTATTCTGTTAGGTTAGCAAGTGCTGGAGATATTCAATTTACAGGAACAATGCCAACCACAGATATAAATATAGCCATTACAGATGGCGCTGCCAATGAGTTTAATTTAATCGGTAATCCGTACCCTTCTTATGTACCTGCTAATACCAATGCAGATGCGGTCAATAATATTTTAACAGTAAATACGGCACAATTACAAGAAAACACCCTTTGGTTTTGGGATCAATCAACAAGCAGTTATATAACTGTAAACCAAGCATCAGCCTCTAAATTTATTCCACCAGCACAAGGGTTCTTTGTAAATGCTAAATTAGGCGGCGGTACGTTTGCTTTTACAGAAGCAATGCAAAGTCATCAAGCAACCGATGTTTTTAGTAGAACCACCAACAATCGTTTTGAGATTAATTTAGCAATGACAGATGGTACAGCTACCAAAAACACAGAAATCTATTATATCAACGGTACAAATACAGCATTTGATAATGGGTATGATAGTTCTATTTTTAGCGGAACAAGTAATGCATTTGCAGTCTATACCCAAACCGTAAGCGATAGCCAAGGAAGAAAATTAGGGATTCAATCGTTACCAGATGCAAATTATGAGAATATGATGATTCCTGTAGGTGTAAACGCTGTTGCAGGAACTGAAATCACCTTTTCTATTGCTGCACAAAACATTCCAACAGGATTAGATATTTATTTGGAGAATAGAACAGACAATACATTTACCAAGTTAAATGATAACGGAAATTATACCATTATATTAGATGCAGACAGTAACGGAGTTGGTCAGTTTTATTTAAGAACAAGTTCCAGTGCTTTAGGATTAGAAACGGTTACTTTAAACGGAGTAAGTATGTACACAACAAATAAAGAAACCTTACGAATTATTGGTTTACAAACAGGTAAAGCGTCTGTAAAAATGTTTACGTTATTAGGCAAGCAAGTACTACAAACTACTTTTGAAAGTACAGGAGTAAAAGATGTTAAGTTACCAGAATTATCGGCAGGGGTTTATTTAATAAACCTACAAACTGCAACAGGTACTTTAACAAAGAAAATCATCATCCAATAAATAATGAGAAAAGATAAACAGTATGAAAACTCAAGACTCAAAGAACACAGACAATAAGAATACAGAAATTACTCGTAAGGATGCATTAAAGAAAATAGGAAATTACGGTAAATATGCAGTCTTAACAGCACTAGGAACGTATTTAATCTTAAACCCACAAAAAGCACAAGCAGCTTCTCCAGAAGATCCTGGAGTAGGGTTTTAATAAAAACTAAAAGAATAGAAAAAGATTTTTGATTACTATAAAAAGCTTCAAGAAGTAACATTCTTGGAGTTTTTTTGTTGTAAAAACTCGTCATTGCGATGAGGTACGAAGAAGTAATCTCATTTTGTTATTCCTGAGAAATCAGCAATCTCATTTTTTAATTCAACAGATTACTTCACTACGTTCGTAATGACGTGGCATACTGCCATTGCTGTACAAGTTAACTAATTCGATGATAAAGGAAGAAGTAACCTCTTTATCCATTTTTTACACAATTTCATCGTATCAAGCCTCTTTTAGTAAAACGTTCTTATTTCTTTTTATTATTATAAGTCTTTAAAATTAGGAGATATTTCTATTAAGTTTTTTTGAATACAATAAATAACCAAACCAGCTACATTTTTAGACTGGGTTTTTAGGAGTAAATTATCCCGATGTCCCTCTACAGTTCTTGGGCTGATAAATAATTTTTCGGCAATTTGCTTGGTAGTAAATTCTTTACAGATTAAATCTAACACATCTAGTTCTCTATTAGAGAGAAGTTTTTTGTCTAAATCGCTTTTTATACGCTTTCCACTTGAAGAAATTAAATTATCGTGAATAATTTTCAGTACTTTTTCATCATAATAAAATCCTTTCTCAAAAACTTCATTAATGGTGTGTACCATTACTTTTGGGGTGGTGTTTTTTAATAAATAAGAAGAAGCTCCTACATCTATCATATTGGTAATAAAAGATTTTCCATCAAAACTGGTGAGTGCAATTATTTTAATAGTAGGATATTTTTTGTCAATAATTTTTGTTGCTTCAACACCATTTAATTTAGGCATTTTTAAATCCATTAAAATTAAATCTGGCAATTGTGTTGCGGCTTCTAATTTATCAACTAAATCTTGTCCGTCTTCCGCTTCAAAAAGAATACTAAGGTTAGATTCTCTTTCTAGTAAAAAAGAAACTCCATTTCTAAATAACTGTTCGTCATCTGCAATGACAATACGTATGTTTGGTTTCATGATTTTTTGAGGGATTATATGATTATTGAAACTTGAATTCCACTGTTTATAGCACTTATTACTTTTATTTTTCCGTTTAAAATAGCAACTCTACTTTCTATGTTTTTCATTCCAATTCCTTTTTTAAGACTTATTGTATTGGTGTCAAACCCAATGCCGTTATCTGTATATCTAAATTGTAATCGTTGTTCTTTTACTTGTATAACAATAGTACTCTTTGTTGCTTTTCCATGTCGAACAGAGTTGTTAATTAATTCTTGTATAATTCTAAAAACATGCAACTCGTCTGTTTTTCTTAGAAAACTTTTAGGGTATTTGATTTTATATGAAATGACAATTTTTTGACTATTATTAAAATCATCTGCTAATTCTTCTATGGCAGACGTTAAACCAAATTCTTCTAAAATTGGTGGCAGTAAATTATGTGCTATTTTACGGGCGCTTTCTAAGGTTTTATTGGTTACATCTATAATGTTTTTATTAACCGTTGTATATTCTTTTACAGACAATTCGCCATCAATTAGTAAATTTGCATGTAAGTGAATTACGTTTAGTTTTGAGCTAATATCATCGTGTAAATCTTGTGCAATTCGTTTTCGTTCTTCTTCTTGCGTAATGATAGTAGCTTGTAACAATTCTTTTTGATGCGTAACTTCTAGTTGGTTTTTTTCTAACTCTTTTTCAATAATTTTTTTCCTTGAAAAAAAGAAAAATAGTATCAATGCAAAAGACATTAAAAGCACCAATACTACGCCAATAATAATAATGGTGAGAACTTGATTTTCTTCAGAAAATAGGTTTCGCATTTGGGGAAATGTATTGGTTATATGATAACGAAAATACTAAAAATTAAATAAAATTTTTAAATCATTTTAAGAATTCGTCAGTATCATCAGTAGAAATAGGAACTGTTTTTCTGAAATTCTGATACCATTCTATAAAGATAAAAATTTGAAAAACAATATACAAAAAGGCGTTTAAATCATATATAAAACCAATAAAAGAAGAATTAGAAGAGACTAAATAATTCCCTGTAGTAAAGATAAGTGTATTACTTAATAAATAGAAAAAAACACCCGCATTAAAAAACAAATATTTTTTATACTTAACACCAAAACTTTCGTAAAAATAGAATAACGCATATAAAACCAGCGGAATACCACAAATAACAACTTCTAACAAACTAAATTTCCAATACAGTTTAGGGGTAATAAAAAATTGGATACTTAAGGAAATAAGGACAATCCCAAAAATTAATTTTATAATTTTTAAATGAATACCTTTCTTTAAAATTTGATAATAAAAAGCACTTAATAGTATAAACTGTCCAATAAAGTAATAATGAGATAGAAATAGGTTGTTTTTTCCTCTCTCAGAAAAAAAATGAGCAATTATTTGTATGATAAAAGTTATTAGTAAATACAAAACAATTATTCTAAAAACTATAAATTCTTGTTTATAGCTTTTAGAATAAAGAACAAGGTTTATCAATAAAAAAAGATACCCGGTACAAAGAATAAAATCGTTAATGGACAATTTTTAATTATTTAAAGGACTGTCTCGATCACAATTCTTTGGACAAGGATTAGTAAAATCATAAATATCACCACCACCATCTTCTAATTCGCCATTAGAACCAACAGTAATCATATCTTTTCCTTGCGTATTTACACCTACAATCATTAGTTTTTCTTCTCCGTTTGGGTCTACCCCTAAATAAGCTCTAACACTTGCAACACCATCTTCTGCCAATACTTCTTGTAAATCTATTTTTGGAATGTTAAAAGCTCTACATTCGTGGTACTTATTGTACGTAGATTCTTCATTTCTCCAAGTTTTTGCCCAAGATTTTGCTGTTTTTAAACTAATTGTGTTTTTTTTACTCATAATACATGTGTTTTTAGTTATACATAAGTTTGATTAGACTTTAAAAATACAGTTAATTGTGCTGTTAAAAAAAGATTTTTAAAAAAACAGGTGTTTTTACCTGTTTTTAATTTTCATTTCTGATGCAAATTTTTAGAACGAAAAATAGTATTTTCGTAGTATGCCAATAGATTTAAAACTACAACTAAAAACGTTACCTAACTCTCCTGGGGTTTATCAATATTATGATAAAGATGCCGTGATTTTGTATGTTGGCAAGGCAAAAAACTTAAAAAAAAGAGTCGCTTCGTATTTTACTAAAAATCACGAATATGGTAAAACCAAAGTATTAGTAAAGAAAATAGTATCTATAAAACACATTGTTGTTGCCACAGAAACAGATGCCTTATTGTTAGAAAATAGCCTGATAAAAAAACTGCAACCAAGGTACAATATCATGTTAAAAGACGACAAAACCTACCCATGGATTTGTATTAAAAAAGAACGTTTTCCTCGGATATTTTTAACCAGAAATGTTATAAAAGATGGCTCAGAATATTTTGGGCCTTATACCTCTGTACGAACCGTAAGGGCGTTGTTAGATTTAATGAAAGAGTTGTATGCAATACGGACTTGCAAATATGATTTAAGTAAAAAAAATATTGAAAACAAAAAGTATAAAGTCTGTTTAGAATATCATTTAGGCAACTGTAAAGCTCCGTGCGAAAGTTTACAAACCGAAGATAATTACTTAAAAGATATTGCTGCAATTAGAAGTATTATCAAAGGAAATTTTAAAGAAAGTTTAGAAAAATTTAATCAATTAATGATTGGTTTTTCTGATAAAATGGAGTTTGAAGAAGCACAAAAAATAAAAGAAAAAGTAGCGTTGTTAGCAAATTATCAAGCGAAATCTACGGTTGTAAATCCGTCTATAAATAATGTAGATGTATTTTCTGTAATTTCTGATGAAAGTTTTGGGTATTTGAATTTTTTCAAGATTGCCAACGGAGCTATTATTCAGTCGCACACCACAGAGGTTAAAAAGAAACTAGACGAGACTGATAAAGAGTTGTTAGAGCTATTTATTGTAGAAATTCGCCAACGATTCAACTCTATTTCCAAAGAAATTTATGTACCTTTTTCTGTTGATGTAGGCGATGAATTAAAAGTAACTATTCCTAAAGTTGGCGATAAAAAACGAATTGTAGAACTCTCTCAGAGAAATGCAAAATATTATCGTCAAGAACGATTTAAGCAAATTAAAATTGTAGATCCAGACCGTCATGTTAAGAGAATTATGGCGCAGATGCAAAAAGATTTACGTTTACAAGTTGAACCTCGTCATATAGAATGTTTCGATAACTCAAATATTCAAGGTACGCATCCTGTAGCGGCTTGTGTAGTTTTTAAAGACGGAAAACCGAGTAAAAAAGAATACAGACATTTTAATATTAAAACAGTTGATGGTCCTGATGATTTTGCCTCGATGGAAGAAGTAGTTTTTAGACGATACAAACGCTTATTGGCCGAAGACCAACCATTACCGCAATTAATAATTGTTGATGGAGGCAAAGGGCAATTGTCCTCTGCTTTAAAAAGTTTAGACGTATTAGGTTTGCGAGGAAAAATTGCTATTATTGGTATTGCCAAACGCTTAGAAGAAATTTATTACCCAGGAGATTCTGTTCCTTTATATCTTGATAAAAAATCAGAAACCTTAAAAATTATTCAGTTTTTAAGAAACGAAGCACATAGATTCGGTATTACTTTACATAGAAATAAACGAAGTAAAAGTGCCATACACTCAGAGTTAGAAAACATACCAACTATTGGGAAACAAACAATTAAAACTTTATTATGTAAATTTAAATCTGTAAAAAGAGTAAAAATTGCTACATTTGAAGAGCTGAAAAAAGAAATAGGAACCTCAAGAGCTACAAAAGTTTTTGAGTATTATTACCCAAAGAAAGCATGAAAGAAAAACTACTCATTATATTATTTTTAATTCCAGTACTGTTGTTTTCACAAAAAAAACAACCCAAAATAGGTTTGGTTTTAAGTGGTGGTGGTGCAAAAGGATTTGCTCATATTGGTGTTTTAAAAGAAATTGAAAGAGCTGGAATTAAATTAGACTATATTGGTGGTACTAGTATGGGGGCAATTATTGGCGGTTTATATGCTGCTGGGTATAGTGCTGATCAATTAGAAAAAATTATTATTGAAACAGATTTTTATACTCTTTTACAAGATAAATTACCAAGGAGTTCTAAACCGTTTTTTGAAAAAGAACTTGGAGAAAAACATGCCATTTCTTTTCCGTTTATTAATGGTAAAATTAGTTTTCCTAGAGGAGTTTCTAAAGGACAAAATATACTCAATTTTTTCACAGAATTATTGCACCCTGTAGAAAAAATAACAAACTTTAAAAAGCTTCCTATTCCATTTTTTTGTATTGCAACTGATGTAGAAACAGGAGAGGAGGTTGTTTTAGAAAAAGGATTTTTACCTTTAGCATTAAGAGCAAGTGGCTCATTTCCTACACTTTTAAACCCTGTAGAATTAGACGGTAAGCTATTAATTGATGGTGGAGTAGCTAACAATTTCCCTGTAGATATAATGAAAAAAAAAGGAATCGATATTATTATTGGTGTAGATGTGGAAGGAAGGTTGTATAAGAAAGAAAAATTAACATCTGTTTTATCAATTTTAAATCAAATTGTTAGTTATAGAATGTATGCAAAAAGTAATTTAGAGAAGAAAATAACCGATATATATCTTCACCCAAAAATTACTGATTATAGTGTTGTAGATTTTGCGAAAAGTAAAGAAATTTTAAAAAAAGGAGAAGAAGTTACTCTAAAATTTAGAGCTGTTTTTGAAGAATTAGCTAAAAAACAGCGAGTAAAAAAGAAAAAAAAGGGAATAGAAATAAGGAGCAAGAAAATAAAAGTTGATAAAATAATTATCAGCGGAATTAAAAATTATACGAGAGCCTATGTTTTAGGAAAGTTGAAAATTCAACAAGGAGATAGTCTTTTTGTAAGAGAAATTTCACAGAAGATAGATTTTTTATCAGCAACAAAAAATTATGAACGTGTAGATTATCATCTTAAAAAAACAGCAAAAGGAACCTCATTATATTTTAACCTTATAGAGAGTAAAGATAGAACTAATTTACGTTTAGGCGTACATTATGATTTTTTGTATAAGTCTGGTTTGTTGGTTAACTATTATCATAAAAGCTTGTTAGGAAAAAATGATGTACTATCTATGAATGCTGTTTTGGGAGATAATTTACGGTATAATTTAAATTACTTTGTAGACAATGGGTTTTATACTAGTTATGGGTTTCGTTCTAGGTATAATCATTTTAATACCGCAGCTCCATTTAGTGGAATAAACACAGTAAGCAGAATTAATTTAAACTATACAGATTTTACAAATCAAGTATTTATACAAACTGCTTTTAGTAGAAAATTTACCGTAGGTTTGGGTGCAGAATATAAGAAGATTAATGTTACTACAGAGACACTAGCAAGTAGTAATAATAATATTACAACGTTTGATAATAGTTCTTATTTTAACCTTTTTAGTTATTTAAAATTAGACACATACAATCATAAATATTTTGCAACAAAAGGGTTTTATGCTAATATTGGTGCGAAATGGTATGTTACATCTACTGATTTTTCTAATAATTTTTCAAAATTTTTACAACTAAAAGGTAAATTAGGTGTAGCTACATCTATTGGTAAGGATTTTATATTTCGATATACAAGTGAAGCTGGTTTTACTCTTGATACACCCACCTCTACCGTATTTGATTTTTATCTTGGAGGAATTAATCAGAACTATATCAACACCTTTGTACCTTTTTATGGGTATGAGTTTGGGGAGTTATCAAACAAAGCTTTTTTAAAATTAGAATTTTTGTTTCGATATCAATTTGTAGAAAATCATTACGCAACATTTATTGCCAATTATGCACGGTTAGATAAAAATGTTTTTAGAGATATTAATATTTTTAAGGGTATAAAATCGGGCTATGCAATAGGTTATAGTATCAATACATTAATTGGCCCTGTAGAATTAAAATACAGTTGGTCTCCAGATACGAACAAAAATTATTGGACATTTAATTTAGGCTTTTGGTTTTAGCAGAAATTCTAAGAAACAAAAAATCCCGCACTGTAAACAATGCGGGATTTTTTTATTTTAAAATTGCCTTTACTTTTTATGCAAGTTAAACTTGTAATGTAAGTATGTATAAGCATCTCTAGGTATAATTGTAATCCACTTTTTGTATTTTAAATACCATCTAAAACGAATAGATGATATTCCTTTTGTTAGATAAGAAGCAATAAAAGGATGTGCATTTAAGCTAATCTTTTTATTTTTCGGATTAGAAATAAAACGTTCTAAATCCGCTTCAATCTTATCAAGTAAAACAATCGGAGCCTCTACTTCTCCGTTTTTATTCGGGTTTGATTCGGTAGTTTTAATGCTCAACTCAGGTCTAACTCGTTGTCGCGTAATTTGTACCAATCCGAATTTACTTGGAGGTAATATTTTGTGTTTTGTTCTATCGAAAGACATTTCTTGCTTTAAATGATTAAAAAGCTTTTGTCTGTTTTCTGCTTTGTGCATATCAATAAAATCAATCACAATAATTCCGCCCATATCTCTTAATTGCAATTGTCTTGCAACTTCGCTGGCAGAAATTAAATTAACCTCTAAAGCTGTTTCTTCTTGAGAGCCTGCTTTGTTAGAACGGTTTCCGCTATTTACGTCTATAACGTGTAAAGCTTCTGTGTGTTCTATTACTAAG
>CAZZNK010000078.1:0-10672 GCA_964655585.1 uncultured Flavobacteriaceae bacterium | reverse complement strand
GTGTATCAATGCCCAATGGATTGCGAAAAAGGTAAAACCTACGATAAAGCAGGAAGTTGCCCAGTCTGTAAGATGGATTTAAAGAAGAAAGAGGCTAAAGATTCTCATGACGATCACGGTCATAAGCATTAATTAGTTAATTTATTGTATAAAAAAAAGCTCGAGAAATTTCTCGAGCTTTTTTGGTTTTATCAGAAAAATAATTATTCATAAAGAGAATAAAAACTTATCTGTGGCAATTCGCCACTACATCATTCCTGGCATTCCGCCACCCATAGGAGGCATTCCGCCAGCAGGAGCATCTTCTTTAATGTCAACCAAAGCACATTCGGTAGTTAGAATCATACCAGCAACAGATGCTGCATTTTCTAAAGCCACACGAGTTACTTTTTTAGGATCTATAATTCCTGCTTTTAGCATATCAACATATTCATCTGTTTTCGCATTGAAACCAAAGTCTTTTTTACCTTCTAGTACTTTGTTAATTACAACAGAGCCTTCACCACCAGCATTTTCTACAATAGTTCTTAACGGAGCTTCAATCGCTTTGTTTACAATTTGTATTCCAGTAGTTTCGTCTAAGTTTTCGGTAGTAATTTTTTCTAAAACTTTTTTTGCTCTTACCAAAGCAACACCACCACCTGCAACAATACCTTCTTCAACAGCTGCTCTGGTTGCATGTAAAGCATCATCTACACGATCTTTCTTTTCTTTCATTTCCACTTCACTTGCTGCACCAACATATAAAACAGCAACACCTCCAGCTAATTTTGCCAAACGTTCTTGTAGTTTTTCTCTGTCATAATCAGAAGTTGTTGTTTCTACTTGAACTCTTACTTCTTCTACTCTTGCTTTAATTGCTGATGAATTTCCGCTTCCGTTTACAATCGTTGTATTGTCTTTATCGATAACGATACTTTCTGCAGTTCCTAATAAATCTAAAGTGGCATTTTCTAGTGAAAATCCTCTTTCTTCGGATATTACAGTACCTCCAGTTAAAATAGCAATGTCTTCTAACATGGCTTTTCTACGGTCTCCAAAACCAGGTGCTTTAACAGCGGCAATTTTTAATCCGCCTCGTAATTTATTTACGACCATAGTAGCCAATGCTTGCCCGTCAACATCTTCAGCAATAATTAACAAAGGTCTTCCTGCTTGAGAAACAGGTTCTAAAATTGGTAAAATTTCTTGTAAGTTAGAAATCTTTTTATCAAATAACAATACATACGGATTTTCTAAATCAGCAATCATTTTATCAGCATCGGTTACAAAATATGGTGATAAATAACCTCTGTCAAATTGCATTCCTTCTACAACATCTACATAAGTATCTGTTCCTTTTGCTTCTTCAACAGTAATTACACCTTCTTTACCAACTTTTCCAAAAGCAGTGGCGATTAATTCTCCAATTTCATTATCATTATTAGCAGAAATAGCTGCAATTTGTTGAATTTTTTCTGATGAATTTCCTACTTTTTTAGCTTGTTTTTCTAAATCAGCAGTAATTGCTTTTACAGCTTTGTCAATACCACGTTTTAAATCCATCGGATTTGCGCCAGCAGCAACATTTTTTAAACCTTCTTTTACAATAGCTTGTGCTAAAACAGTTGCGGTTGTAGTTCCGTCTCCTGCTAAATCATTGGTTTTAGAAGCAACTTCCTTTACCATTTGAGCTCCCATATTTTCTAGCTCATTTTCTAATTCTATTTCTTTTGCTACAGTAACCCCATCTTTAGTAACGGTTGGTGCGCCAAATGATTTAGAAATAATTACATTACGTCCTTTTGGTCCTAAAGTTACCTTTACTGCGTTTGCCAAAGCATCTACACCACGTTTTAATCCGTTGCGAGCTTCGATATCAAATTTTATATCTTTTGCCATTTTTTTTAGTTTTTTATTATTCCGTAAATTTCATTTTCAGACATTATTAAGTATTTTTTACCCTCCCACTTTAATTCTGTTCCTGAAAATTTCCCATAAATAACAGTGTCACCAATTTTTACAATAGGACTTTCGTCTTTAACATCATCACCGACAGCTATGATCTTACCTTTCTGTGGTTTTTCTTTTGCGTTATCTGGGATAATAAGTCCAGATGCAGTTTTTGTTTCAGCTGGTGCAGGTTTTAGTATGATTCTGTTTTTTGTACCTGAAATAGGTTTTATATTAAAGTTCATATTTTAATTATAATTTTATTAGTAAAAAAAAATGTTTTTTTATTTGATTTTATAATGTGAAAAAAATGCCAACGTGTCATTTTCGTTGGCATTTTTAAAGTTGTAAAAATCGTAAGATTTAATTAACGCTATCTTTTGTAGAGGGCGTTGTTGTATTTTCTGTTGGAGTTGTATTAACATTCTCTAAGGTATTGTCTAACTTAAAATTGTTATCTCCTCCTCTTGGTATTGTGAAATTTGCTAATAAAATCAATGCAAATAATGCGATTGCTAACGTCCAAGTTGTTCTGTCTAAAAAAGTATTTGTGTTTTGCACACCTCCTATTGATGATGCTCCGCCACCACCAAATGATGATGATAATCCGCCTCCTTTAGGGTTTTGTACCATTACAATTAATATCAATGCAATTGCTACAATCAATATTAAAACTAAAAATGCTGTATATGTCATGACTTACTTTTTTGTAGAATTTGAATTCTTTTTATTTGGTCTGCAAAGAAACCACTTTTTTCTGGATATTTCAAACTTAAAATTCGATATGCCTGTATTGCGTTTCCGTACTTTTTTTGTTCTAAATAAACCTTCGCTAAAGTCTCTGTCATTAAAGAAGAGTTATTGGTGTTTTCTGAAAGAGAAACCACAATGTTTTTATTTTTATGAACAGGTGTTATCTTGGGGTTGTTTTGTATAAACTGATTTATAATTGTTGCTTTGGTATCTATTGGGGCTTTCTTTTTTTCTGATGCTCGTACAATCGGTTTTTTAACGGATAGTTGTAACCATTGATTAAATGAGAGCGTTTCTGATTGTTTAAAATCTAGTGGCTTGCCAATATTTAAATTATTTGAAACTTCTGTTAGCGTTTCGTTTGATTTTTTTACAGCAATTTGTTGATGAATATTCTTTTTTTCTACAGTTTTATGAAAAGCATCCGAAGTAATAAAATCAAATAAAATAGCTCTGTCTGATGTGTGAGCTGCAGTAACTTTTAACTCATTGTTGTATTTAAAACTGTCTTGTTTTTTTAACCCTTTTAAATACAATGCTCTTGCTGATTGAAAATAAGGAAATTTGTTTACAATAAGCTTTAAATCAGTAGTTTGTTGATTTTTTATCTCTATGGGTTTCTCTAAAAAATATATGTAATCTGCTTTTACCATTTTCCTACCGAAGCATTAAAAATATTTTGTGTAATACGTTCTAAAATTTCATCAAAAGCAGCATCTAAAACACCACCAATTAGTTGTGAATTTGCGGGATAATCATGATAATGAGAAAATTGTTTTTCAAAATTATCTTTCTCTTTTAATCGGTTAAAATAACGAACATTTACTGTAATTGTAAGCCTGTTTTGTGCCGCAGTTTGATTGGCAGTTGCACTCATCGGATTGATTCTGTAGCTTGTAATTTCGCCTTCAAAATGTAAATCTCCACCAGATTTTACAGCAGTTAAATTGGTTTGACTAGAAAATAAATCTTGTAAGTTTTCTGTAAATCGTTGACTTAAACTAGGCTCTATTAATGCTGCTTGATTCGGAAAAAAATCTACCTGAATTGTTTTTGCATCACCAGTGCTTCCGCCACTAAAAGAATAAGCACCGCAACTGATAAGGGTAACTATGCTGATTAAAAAGAAAGAGATATAAACAATTTTTTTCATAGTCATTTTATTACGTTTGTTTTTTAAAAGCATCCAAATATAAACAATTAAACATCTATAGTAAAATGGTTTTTTACAAATCGTATTGGTTTATTTTTCGATACAAAGTTCTTTCGGAAATTCCGAGTTCTTTTGCAGCTAATTTACGTTTGTTTTTATTTTTCTCTAATGATTTTTTAATCATTTCAATTTCTTTTTCTTGTAACGATAAATTTTCATCTTCTTCAATAGTTTCTACAAAATCGTAATTATTTTGATGGGGATTGTTTGGGATTTTAACAACTTCTACATTACTAGTTTCTTGCTGTTGTTCTGTATAAATTTTTTCTAATAATTGATGGTTTTCTGCTTTTACTTGACCTGTATCATCATTCTTCATCAAATCTAAAGTTAATTTTTTTAAATCGTTGATGTCATTACGCATATCAAACAAAACTTTATACATAATATCTCGTTCGGTAGCAAAATCATTTTTATCAACAGCGCCAATAATTGCAGGGAAATTACTTTGATTGTTGGGTAAATATTGTGCTAATTTTTCGGCAGAAACAGTTCTGTTTTCTTCTACTACAGAGATTTGTTCTGCAATATTTCTAAGTTGTCTAATATTACCTGGATATCGGTAGTTTAATAATAAATTAACGGCATTTTCTTCTAGTCTAATGGTTGGCATTTTGTATTTCTGTGCAAAATCTGAAGCAAATTTTCGAAATAATAAAAAAATGTCTTCGCTACGTTCTCTAAGCGGAGGGACGTGAATTTCTATGGTACTTAGTCGATAATATAAATCTTCTCTAAATTTCCCTTTTCCAATAGCATTTTGCATGTTTAAATTGGTAGCTGCTACAATACGAACATTGGTTTTTTGTACTTGAGATGAACCTACTTTTAAAAACTCTCCGTTCTCTAAAACACGCAACAAACGCACTTGTGTGGTAAGGGGTAATTCGCCAACTTCATCTAAAAAAATAGTACCGCCATCGGCAACTTCAAAATATCCTTTTCTAGTTTGTGTTGCTCCTGTAAATGCGCCTTTTTCATGCCCGAATAGCTCACTATTTATAGTTCCTTCGGGTATTGCACCACAATTAATGGCAATGTATTTTGCGTGTTTTCTATGTGATAATTGATGTATTATCTTCGGGATATTTTCTTTTCCTACACCACTTTCTCCTGTTACTAAAACGGAAATATCAGTAGGCGAAACTCGAACAGCTTTTTCTAAAGCACGATTTAGATGTATATCGTTACCAATAATTCCGAAACGTTGTTTTATTACTTGTAGGTTTTCCATTTCTTAGTTTTTGTCATTCCTGAGAAAGCAGGAATCTGTTTTTCTATTTTTTTATGAGATTCCTGCCTTTGCAAGAATAACATTTGATTTGTAGTTTTGTAAAAAAACTAATTTATAATCATTCTACAATTTAAGGGCAATTAATTATTGTCAGAATAGGCAACCGCAGTACCAATTAAGGTTGCGCTTGTGCAATCTTCTACTTTTACATTTACAAAATCACCAATTTTATAATGTTCTTTAGGAAAAACAATTACGGTATTTTGTGTATTTCTACCTTTCCAGTGTTTTTCAGATTTTTTAGACTCTCCTTCAATCAGTACTTCTTGGGTTTTTCCTAAATGCTGTTGTGTTCTGTATAATGCGTGTTCTTGTTGTAGGTTGATGATTTCTTGTAGTCTTCGCTTTTTGATATCCATAGAAATATCGTCTTCCATTTTCTTTGCAGCCAAAGTACCTGGTCTTTCAGAATAAGCAAACATAAATCCGAAGTCGTATTTTACCTGTTCCATCAAATCTAATGTATCTTGATGATCTTGTTCTGTTTCTCCACAAAAACCAGCAATCATATCTTGACTTAATGCCATTTCGGGAATAATTTTAAAGATGTTTTTCACCAATTCTAAATATTCTTCTCGTGTATGCTGACGGTTCATCGCTTTTAGCATATTGTTACTACCACTTTGAACGGGCAAGTGTATGTATTTACAAATATTGTGATGTTTAGCCATAGTATAGATTACGTCTAAACTCATATCCTGCGGATTAGAAGTTGCAAAACGAAAGCGTATTTTTGGGAATTCTGTAGCTGCTAAATCTAACAACTGAGAAAAATCTACTGCAGTTGCTTGTGCAATTTCTGATGCTTTTTTAAAATCTTTTTTCAATCCGCCACCATACCACAAATAGCTATCTACGTTTTGACCGAGCAAGGTTATTTCTTTAAAATTCTTTTCTTGCATCGAACGGATTTCTTTTAAAATACTTTGAGGATCTCTGCTACGTTCTCGCCCTCTGGTAAATGGAACTACACAAAAAGTACACATATTATCGCAACCTCTGGTAATAGAAACAAATGCTGAAACACCGTTAGAATTTAATCGAACTGGAGATACATCTGCATAGGTTTCTTCTTTTGATAAAATTACATTTACGGCATCTCTACCAGCTTCTACTTCTTCTATTAAATTGGGTAAATCTCTATAGGCATCAGGACCAACAACTAAATCTACTATTTTTTCTTCTTCTAAAAACTTTTCTTTCAAACGTTCTGCCATACAGCCCAAAACACCCACTTTCATTGTCGGATTTATCTTTTTTACGGCATTGTATTTTTGTAATCGTTTGCGGATAGTTAATTCTGCTTTTTCTCTAATAGAGCAGGTATTGACCAAAACTAAATCTGCCTCTTCTAAGTTCTGTGTGGTATTAAAACCGTTATCAGCTAAAATAGAAGCGACAATTTCGCTGTCGTTCATGTTCATTTGACAACCGTAGCTTTCTATAAAAAGTTTTTTGGTATTTTCTTTTACATCATCAGTAAACAATGCTTGACCTTGCTTTTTTTCTTCTATAATACTTTCGCTTCCCATATCATTTTATTGGTAAGCAAAGATACAACCAAAAAATAAAAAATATGACAAATTGACAGTAAAAGAAATGTTAAAAAAATCAAGATGAATGAGATATTGCCCATTTTAATAAACTATTTTTTTCTGAAGGAAGTGCTAGTTTTTTTGAGATATTATATCAATGATTTCTTACTGTTTTTTTTACTTGTAAATAATTTGCTAGCAATTTAATTGTTTTTTTAATTTATAAAAATCGGCAAAAATCATCCAAAAAATTTGTAATTCAAAAAAAGTTTCTACTTTTGCGCATCCAAACACATCATATATAATAAGGTGTAAAAAGAGATAAAGAAGAGATTTATGGCAAAGAATTTAGTAATTGTAGAGTCGCCAGCAAAGGCAAAAACGATAGAGAAGTTTTTAGGAAAAGATTTTCAGGTAGAATCTAGTTTTGGGCATATTGCCGATTTACCATCCAAAGAATTGGGTGTAAATGTAACAGGAGATTTTATGCCGAAATACATTGTTTCTACGGATAAAAAATCAGTGGTTAAGAAACTAAAGGCATTGGCAAAAAAAGCAGATACCGTTTGGTTAGCAAGTGATGAGGATAGAGAGGGTGAGGCAATTGCGTGGCATTTATCAGAGCAATTAAAGTTAAAAGAAGAGAATACAAAACGTATTGTTTTTCATGAAATAACAAAGAAGGCTATTTTACACGCTGTAGAAAATCCGAGGGAAATAAATTACAACTTGGTAAACGCACAGCAAGCGCGTAGAGTATTAGATAGATTGGTGGGGTATGAATTGTCGCCAGTTTTGTGGCGTAAAGTTAAAGGAGGCTTATCAGCAGGTAGAGTACAATCTGTTGCAGTTCGTTTAATTGTAGAGCGAGAAAGAGAAATTGAAAATTTTACACCTGTAGCATCTTATAGAGTAGATGCGGAGTTTGTAAATACTGATGGAAAGAAATTTAAAGCAAAATTGGCTAAAAATTTCACCTCTAAAAAAGAAGCAGAAGCTTTTTTAAATTCTTGTGTTGAAGCAGAATTTTCTGTGGCTGATTTAACAAAAAAGCCAGCAAAAAAATCGCCAGCAGCACCCTTTACAACATCAACTTTACAACAAGAAGCTTCAAGAAAATTAGGTTTTCCTGTAGCTAAAACAATGATGGTTGCACAACGTTTGTACGAAGCAGGTTTTATTACTTATATGAGAACGGATAGTGTAAATTTATCTGAAGATGCAAAAAAAGCAGCACAAGAAGAAATTATTGCTTCTTATGGAAAGGAATATAGTAAGCCTCGTAATTTCTCAAACAAATCAAAAGGTGCACAAGAGGCGCACGAGGCAATTCGTCCTACACAAATGGAAAACCACGAAGTATCTGCAGAATATGATCAAGCAAGATTGTATAGTTTGATATGGAAACGTACGTTAGCATCGCAAATGAGTGAGGCAGAGTTAGAGCGTACCAATGTGAAAATCAGCAATACAAAAAACGAGAAAACATTTACGGCAAACGGAGAAGTAATTACGTTTGAAGGGTTTTTAAAAGTGTATTTAGAAGGGACTGATGAGGAAGAAGAACAGGCAGGAATGTTACCAATGATACGTGTAAATGAATTATTAGAAAATCAATATATCACTGCAACTGAACGTTATACAAGACCGAAAGGACGTTTTACAGAAGCTTCTCTAGTAAAGCGATTAGAAGAGTTAGGTATCGGTCGTCCATCAACCTATGCGCCAACAATTTCTACAATCCAACGTAGAGAATATGTGGTAAAAGGTACCGTTGAAGGTGCTGAAAGAAATTACACACAACTTATTTTTAAAAATAATACGGTAAAAGATATTGAATTAACAGAACGATTTGGTTCTGATAAAGGAAAATTAGTTCCTACGGATATCGGAAATGTAGTAACGGACTTTTTAGTGGCAAATTTTGCTAATATTTTAGACTTCGGATTTACAGCTAAAGTAGAAAATGATTTTGATAAAATTGCGGAAGGAAAAGAGGATTGGATTGAAATGATTAAATCTTTTTATACTGATTTTCATCCTGTGGTAGAAGATGTTGCTGCCAATGCAGAAAGAGCGAAAGGAGAACGCTTACTTGGTGTAGATCCTGATAGCGGTAAAAACGTATATGTGCGTTTAGGAAGATTTGGTGCAATGGTGCAAATTGGTGAAGCTACGGATGAAGAAAAACCTCGTTTTGCAAGCTTGCAACCTAGTCAATCTTTAAATACACTAACCTATGAAGAGGCGATGGATTTATTTCAATTACCGAAATCGTTAGGAGATTATGATAAAGAAGAGGTAATTGTTGCCAATGGTAGATTTGGTCCTTATATAAAGCACGACGGTAAATATGTGTCTTTAGACAAAGGCGAAAACCCGATGTCTGTGGATATGAATAGAGCTATCGAATTGATTGAGGCAAAACGAAAAGCAGATGCACCAATTGGTGAGTATGAAGGTTTTCCGATACAAAAAGGCGTGGGTCGTTTTGGACCTTTTATCAAATGGAATGCTATTTTTATCAGTGTGAATAAAAAATATGATTTTGATAATTTATCTCAAGATGATTTAGAAACGTTAATTGAAGATAAAAAACGAAAAGAAAGAGAAAAGTTACTTCATAATTTTGAAGAAGTTGGTATTCGTGTAGAAAAAGCACGTTGGGGACGTTTTAATGTTATTAAAGGGAAAATAAAGGTAGAGTTGCCTAAAACTACAGCCATTGAGAAAATGACGCAAGAGCAAGCTGTAAAAATTATTGCAGCAAAAACTCCGAAAAAGAAACCAGCAAAAAGAACAACAAAGAAAAAAGTGCCAAAAAAGAAATAACTTTCCTTATATTGCGAAAACTTTTTAGAAAATTATAATGAACTTCGAATTTTTAATCCCTATAAAAGACTCGATAGTAGCCCATACGGTATTGCAATCATCGCAAAGTATAGGGAATACTATTCAAGTTCATTCTAGTCAAAATGGTTTTCCAGATTTAGAAGGCGTTCAAATAGCAATTCTTGGTATTCAAGAAGGTAGAAATGCTGTTGATAATATTGGATGTGGAGAGCATCTGCATTTTATCAGAAAGCATTTGTATCAATTATTCCCAGGGAAATGGCATGTTAAAGTTGCCGATTTAGGAAATATCCAAAAAGGAAATACACCTGAAGACACTTATTTTGCGGCCTCAAAAGTAATTACTCTTTTACTTAAAAAGAATATAATTCCAGTAATTATTGGCGGGAGTCAGGAGTTTACTTATGTAAATTATAGAGCTTATGATGCGTTAGAGCAGACTGTAAATATTGCTGCTGTAGATAGTCGATTTGATATTGGAAATGTAGATGATGAACTAACTTCAAGATCATATTTAAGTAAAATTATTATGCGTACCCCTAATAATTTATTTAATTATAGCAATATTGGTTACCAAACGTATTTTAATCCGCAAGAAGAGATAAATTTGTTGGAAAATCTATTTTTTGATGCTTATAGATTAGGAGAAGCAAAGAATTTAGAAATTATTGAAACAGTAATGCGAGATGCAGATATTGTGAGTATTGATATTGGTTCAGTAAGGCAGAATGAGGCTCCTGCAAATAATAACACCTCTCCAAATGGTTTTTTTGGCGATGAAATTTGTGCCATTTCTAGATATGCAGGAATTAGCGATAAAGTTTCATCTTTCGGGATTTATGAATATAACTCGAAACACGATAATAATCAACAAACAGCACATTTAATAGCACAAATGATATGGTATTTTATCGAAGGAGTAAATAGTAGAGCAAAAGATTATCCGTATTGTACGAAAGAAAATTATCAAAAATTTACAGTACTTTTTGAAGATGATGATGATATTAATTTTTATAAAAGTGACAAAACAGGTAGATGGTGGATGGAGATAAATATTATTTCAGATAATAAATACAAAAGGCATGCGTTAAT
>CAZZNK010000077.1:0-10764 GCA_964655585.1 uncultured Flavobacteriaceae bacterium | reverse complement strand
TATAGGGAGTTCTTTTACTTTAAAAGAAGTAATCATCTCCGCTAAATCTTTTACATAAGTATCATAATATTTATTTAAGCTAGAAAACCTCAATAAATATTGCTTCCCTTTATTTTTTATCAAAACAACTATTCTCGTTGTATTCTTATTTTTAGAGTATTTAATAATATATATTTTCCCATATTTAGGATGTTTGTTTTCAATTAATTCATATTTAAATAAATGATAGTATTTATTATATTTTGAAATTTGAAAATTTAAAACATCATCAATAGTTTTACACTTACAATTATCTGATTTTATTTCATAAGAAATAAAATATACATCAGCTTTATTTTCTCTACGCCTCTTTTTTTTAAAAAATACTGGAGACAAAACGAAATCATTATGAGGTTCTGCATAAATAAACCAATTTTCAGGTACATCAACGGAAAAATTCTTAGTTGGCAACATCTTTTTTATAGTGTCGCAACGGGGTATTAATACTAAAATTACTATACTTAAAATTACTTTTCTTATCATAATAATTCCTTTATTGTAAAAGAGTCAACGATTAGGGCAACATCATTTATATATTTTTTATAATGTTCTTCTAAACTTGCATATGCTAAAACATATTGAACATCTTTATTATTAATTAAAAACTCAATTGAGAGTTTGTTATAAAAAGATGAATGAATAATATATGTTTTACCATACTTAGGATGAGTGGCTTCTGAAATATTAAATTTTCTATTTGGTTGGTATTTTTTATGATTGTCAATATGAAACTTTAAAAAATCTTCTAAAGAATTAAGCCCTTTTTTATAATTTTTACGAACAGTTAAAGATGCATTGTTAATTGCATTAAATTTATTAGCGGAGCTATTTGGTAAAAAAATACGTGGAGATAAAGCTAAATCGCTATGAGATTCTACATACCCAAACCAATTACTTGGTATTTTTAATGTGAACTCATTGAAAAACCTTGTTCGTTCTTTGTCAGTTAATTTGACATGAGTTTGCCGATGATATCGTGGTTTTACATTGTTTTTATTGTTAGAAGCACAACTAAAAAGTAACAGCACATTTGCAATTAAAAAAATCTTTTTCATGTTTTTTGAATTTAGTCTATGCAATATAATAACTATTTCTCTATAAACTCTTTAGAAATTCTGCTACTTGCCATTTTTGCTGCAATAAAACCAAGTACTAAAATGGTTGCTATCACAATAAATAAATTTGTAAATCGAAATTCTACAGGATAAGGTAGGTTTTGTGTAATCATAAATAAATCAAATTTTTGTTGTACAAAAACTAAAACAACACCAATTGTTAGCCCTACTAACATCCCAAAAACGGTTAGTAAAAACCCTTGTAATACAAATATTTTTTTAATTTCTTGTATGGTTACTCCAAGGTTAAAAAGTGTTTTTAAATTTTTCCGTTTGTCAATAATCATCATGATAATTGCTCCGATTACATTGAATAATGCTATAATTATAATCAGTGTAAATATTAAATACGATACAAAATTTTCAGTATTAATTACTTTATAAAAAAGCGCATTCAATTGTGCTTTGGTTTGCACTTTTAAGTTGTTACCCAACTGATTTTGTAAACGGTCTCTAAAATCATCCGAAGAAACACCTTCTTTTAATTTTATTTCGATTCCTGTTATTTGGTTTTCTTTGTATTTTAAGAGTTCTTGTGCTAAAGAAATAGCTACAAAAACAAACTTGTTTTCAAACTCTTCTGTACCATAATATACACCTGAAATTTGTGTTTTTACCTTGTTAAATGCCGCTGCTGGATTTAAAATAAAACCTTTTCCTGGTTTTGGTACATAAATTTCTAAAGGTTCACCAAAATTGAGTATTCCGAGTGATAATTTATACGATATTCCGTTACCAATTACTGCAGTATTCCTAAACTTTGGATCTAACCAAGTACCCACATCTAAAACAGAATCTATTTGTGTAATTTCTGTATAATTCTCTCCCACACCTTTTATATGTGCAATGTGTTCTTTGCCTTTGTATTTTAAGAAAACACGCTCTTCAATAATTGGAGATATTGCTAAAATATCTGAGTTTTCTGTTAGTATATCTTGAATACTATCTGTTACAAAAAACGATTTTCCTTTTACCGTAGTAATTTTAATATCAGGGTCTGAAACATCTAATAAAGAATAGCTAAATGTGCGTAAGCCAGAGAAACCAGAAAGAATAACAAACAATGCCAACGAGCCAACAATAACACCAAAAGAGGCAATAATTGTAATGATGTTAATTGCATTATTACTGTTTTTTGTAAACAGATATCTCTTGGCTATGTAAAGTGAAAAATTCAATTACAATTTTTTTCTTTTCGGTAAAATTGATGGGTTTTTAATTGGATTTTCATCTTCTCCTCTCAATGATTTGTCTATTTCTTCAATATAATCTAAAGAATCATCGCCAAAAAATAATAAATCTGGCATTCTACGAAGCTGATGCCTAGTGCGTCTTGCCAATTCGTATCTTATGGTTGCTGTGTTAGAGATAATTCCTTTGAGTAATTCTTCTCTTTTTGCTGATGGGAATACGCTTATATATATTTTTGCTTGTCCTAAATCTGGTGTTACGGAGACTTTAGAAACTGATATAATAATTCCTTTCATTCCGTCTTGTGCTGCTTTTTGCAAAACATCTACCAAATCTTTTTGTAAAACGCCTGCAATTTTTCGCTGTCTGTTTGTTTCTTCCATTCGGCAAATTTACACAATCTAGTTAAGATAGCGGTATGAATAGGCAATAAGGATAAATTATGGAGTGTAAATTCTGTTTTTTATGGCATAAATAACCAACCCAACTCTATTTCTCACTTCTAGTTTGTTAAAAAGAGCCTCCCTATAACCATCAATAGTTTTTGGACTTAAATTCATTTCATTTGCAATTTCTTTGTAAGTAAGTTCTGTACAGGCATGTTTTAAAAAAGTAATTTCTTTTTCTTTTAACTGAGTATCTACATTTTCTTTTTTAGAAACAGATCTTAGTAATAAATTAGTTACATTTTTTGTATGATAAAAACCAGTTTCCATAATTTCTAACAAAGCGTTTTCTAGAATTTTTTTTTCGGTATCTTTTAGCAAATAACCTATAGCACCTCCTCGTAACATTTGCAGTACCGTTTTATCATCATTTTCTACTGAAAGTGCCATTACATTTACTAGTGGATGATTTTTAGTAATCCATTCTGTAGTTTCAATTCCATTCATTATGGGCATATTGATATCCATTAAAACAATGTCTGGAATATTTTTAGGCGATACTGAAAATTTATCGACCAATTCTTGTCCATTTTTACAAGTAAACAGCACTTTAAATTTACTAAAACCGTTTATCATTGCGCCAATGGCTTGAGATAATAATGTATGATCATCTACAACTACAACTGAATATGTCATGATTTATAAGGATAATTTATTATTAATGTTGTTCCTTTTTTAGGAGCAGATTTAAAATATGCGTTTGCGCCAATCAATTTTGCTCTATTTTTTATATTTCCAATACCAATTCCTTTTCCTAAAACGTCATCAAGCACAAAACCAATACCGTTATCTTTTGTTTTTATTTCTAATACTGATTCTGTAAAATTCAACGCTACACATAATTCAGATGCCTTAGAGTGTTTTATGGTGTTTGAGAAAAATTCTTGTAACATTCTAAAAATAATAATGTTATGATTTTTATCTAATTCTACTTTATTTCCTTTGACTTTTAATGTAGATTCAATAAAATTTAAACGGTTAAATCGATCTATTTCTAACTGAATTGCCTCTGCTAGATTCATGTTTTTTATTGCCTCTGGATTGATTGATTTAGATAAAGCTCTAAGTTCTTCTAAACTTTTACCAATGGTTTCTCTAACATCATCTGTACCTTCTGACGATTGTAGCTGTATTTTAGCCAAAGTCAATAATTGACCAATATTATCGTGTAGCTCCCAACTAATATTTCGCAATGTTTCTTCTCTAATCTCTACCTGAGATTCTGCTATTTCTCTTTCAAAACGTTTTTTATTTTCTTTTTCTTTTTGTAAGAAAAAAACTTTTCTACGCTGAAAAACTACAAAAAGTACAATAACCGTTGCTGCCATTAAAACAACAAGAATTGATGTTATTAAGAATATTGATTGCGTTCCTGTTTTGTCCATATAAAACCAAGTGAATAACAAGAGTACAAAATAATATTTAAGCTTACTAAAATTATGTTTCGCAATATATCATGAACACTAAACTCTTTAGAAAAAACTATAAAAGGCACCATCCCAACATTAAACAGCAATAAGCCTGTAGCAATCCAAAAGCGTAAATTGTATTTAATATTTAAAACTTTATCACTATTTAATAGTTCATAAAAATACAAAACGGAAGCTATTATTACAACAATTGCTCCTGCAACAAACGAAGAAACATGGTTAAACTCCCAACTTTCGGTAAACATTTCTTTTAAAGCAATTATAACGTACAAAAGACTAAGATAAATAATAACTTTTTTAAAGAGAGGCTTTTTTAATATTGACCAATACCAATAAAAAAAGAACGTAAAACTGACAAACCCAAAAAGAATATAAACCCATATATTATTTTGAATTAGAACACCATTAACAAATGCTCCTAAAGCTTCTACAAAAATGGTAAGCCATAAAAAGTATAAGAAAAACCGTTCCGTAGAATGTCTATACTTTTTAAAGTGAATTGTTGCAAGCGTTAATGCAAGAATTTCAAAAAAATGAATTATTAATATTATTTGATACATATATTAGATTCCTCTTGGTGGGTACCCGCCATTTTGCCCCCAATTAAAACCATCTACATCTTCCATATTTTCATTATCAATATTATCTCCGTTTTTAGTTTGTGATGCTACCTGTTGTGTTGGTATAAAAAACACGGTTGATTCTCCTGCGTTAAGGTGTTTTTGATCATTAGGATAAGCTCCTAAATAGACACGTAAACCCAAACCATTTTTAATTCCTTTTTTAGCTGCTTCTGCTTCTACATAAGCGATATATTCTTTTACAGCATTTAAATCAAACCAAACATCTCTTACGTCTTCGTTTTCAATAACACCTTTACTTTTTAATGTTTTATTGAGAGAATTTGCTCTTGTTTTAACATATTCTTGCTCTAAAACTTTTGCTTCTTTAAGAGATATTCTTTTTCCACCTGACATAATATATTTGTTTTTAAAATTAATTGGACTAAAATACTGCTTTTAAACCTTTCGACCCTGTTTTATTTAAAAATATTACATATTTTATTGATTTTCAGTTATTTGTGTATTTTTTTCTATTTTTATCCTTTAGAAAAAAAGAATAAAAAAGGGGTTTTTCCCCTATAAAAAACAGGATTTTAACTCTTTCACAAACCGTTGTTTCTTCTCAATTTTGCAATGTGAAAAGATTAAGCTTCGTTTTTAAAGGGAGAATTGTTATTAAAACACCTCATCTAATTTTAGATTGAGGTGTTTTTATTTCAACAAATATTTTACCTTTACCCTATGAAAAAAATTGAACATATTGGTGTTGCTGTAAAAAATTTAGAAACATCTAATAAACTTTTTGCTTCTTTATTTGGAAAACCACCTTATAAAACAGAAGAAGTAAAAAGTGAAGGTGTAAAGACTTCCTTTTTTAAATCAGGTCCGAATAAAATAGAGCTTTTAGAGGCGACAAACCCCGATAGTCCCATCGCAAAATTTATCGAAAAAAAAGGCGAAGGAATTCATCACATCGCATTTGCTGTTAAAGATGTCACCTCAGAAATAAAACGATTAGAAAAAGAGGGATTTACCGTACTAAATAAAACACCTAAAAAGGGAGCGGATAATAAGTTAGTTGCTTTTTTACATCCAAAATCTACCAATGGTGTATTGATAGAACTATGCCAAGAAATAGACTAATTTTAACAAAATTACTGTAAATAGAAAGCAACAAACTACTTACTTATTTTTGTATCTTGCGCATCATATCTTTAGAACGTTACAATGTCAAAATCATTTGATTCTTTCCAAAAACGCCGATTGCAATCTTCTTACTTTTCTGTAGTAATTAGTATTGCCTTAGTGTTATTTATGGTAGGTATTTTAGGATTGATTCTATTAAAATCAACAAAAATCACCAATCATTTTAAAGAAAAAGTAGCAATGACGTTGTTTTTAAAAGATGAAGTTGGCAAGAAAGATATTGAAAACTTAAGAGTATCCCTCTTAAAAGAAGACTTTACAAACAAGCTTTTTTACATTAGTAAAAAAGAAGCTGCAAAAATGTATAGCAAAGATATTGGCGAAGATTTTTTAACTTTTTTGGGTAAAAACCCACTAAAAAATGGCATCGATATTTATTTAAAGGCTGATTATGTAACTCCAGAAAAAATGGAAAAATTAGAAAAAGAGTTCCTAAAAAACACTTTTATTGCTGATGTTTCTTATGATAAACCTTTGATAAGTTTACTAACCAAAAACATACAACGTATTAGTTTTTGGCTCTTAATTTTAAGTGGTTTTTTTGGTTTTGTAGCAATGATTTTAATCAACAGTTCTATAAGGCTATCTGTCTATTCAAAACGATTTAATATCAAAACCATGCAAATGGTAGGAGCTACCAAAAGCTTTATTAGAAAACCTTTTATTTGGCGAAGTATCCGTTTAGGAATGATCGGTGCTTTTATTGCTTTACTTGGTTTAGCTGCAATTATTTATTATGTTGACAAATACATACCAGCACTAGAATTACTAAAAGATTATATTACATTAGGATATTTGGTTGGAGGTATTTTAAGTACCGCATTTGTAATTACTTGGATAAGTACATTTTTTGCCACACAACGATTTTTAAATCTAAAAACGAATGAATTATACTACTAATTATGAGTAAAAAAGAAGACAATACACCTCAGCAAGAATTTCTTTTCGGAAAGAAAAATTATACCATAATGTTTATAGGAATAGCCGTTATTGCTCTCGGTTTTATTTTGATGGCAGGTGGCGGTAGTGATGATCCAACCGTTTTTAATGAAGAAATTTACAATTGGCGTAGAATTCGTTTAGCACCAACGTTGGTTTTAATTGGTTTGGGAATAGAAATTTATGCTATTTTTGCAACTTCTAAAAAATAATAATGGATATTTTACAATCAATTATTCTGGGTGTTATTCAAGGATTGACAGAGTTTTTACCCGTTTCTTCTAGTGGACATTTAGAGTTGGCAAAAGTTATTTTAGGTGATACCTCTGTGCCTGAAGAAAGCCTTACTTTTACCATCGTTTTACATTTTGCAACAGCACTCAGTACCCTCGTAGTTTTTAGAAAAGAAGTGTTAGAGATTATTACAGGTTTGTTTCAATTCAAATGGAATGAAGAGATGAAATTCTCTTTAAAAATTATTATTTCAATGCTACCTGCTGTGGTAATTGGTCTTTTATTTGAAAAACAATTAGAATCCTTTTTTGGTGGAAAAATCTTATTAGTTGGTCTAATGTTACTTGTAACTGCAATATTACTTTTACTAGCAGATAGAGCTAAAAACACTACAAAAAGTGTTTCGTTTTCTAACTCATTTATTATCGGAATTTCTCAAGCCATTGCAATGTTACCAGGAATTTCTAGATCGGGCGCTACCATTTCTACCTCAGTTTTATTAGGAATAGACAGAACAAAAGCAGCTAAATTCTCTTTTTTAATGGTAGTTCCGTTAATCTTCGGAAAAGTAGCCAAAGATATTTTAGGCGGAGAAATTAGTTTTCAAAGCTCAGAAATTTTACCAATGTCAGCAGGTTTTATTGCTGCATTTATTGCAGGTTTATTAGCTTGTAATTGGATGATTGCCTTGGTGAAAAAGAGCAAATTAATTTATTTTTCGATCTATTGTGCTATTGTAGGATTGATTGCCATCGGATATTCTTTACTCAATTAAAATGACTGTAGAAGATTACAAAAACGGACAAGTTTTACTGATTGATAAACCTCTTGAATGGACTTCTTTTCAGGTAGTAAATAAATTGCGTTGGCATATAAAACAGCGTTTTGGAATAAAAAAAATAAAAGTTGGTCATGCAGGTACTTTAGACCCATTAGCCACAGGCTTATTGATTATTTGCACAGGAAAACAAACTAAAAGCATTCATGAATACCAAGGGCAACATAAAGAATATACAGGAACTTTTACCTTAGGCGCAACCACACCGAGCTACGATTTAGAAACGGAAGTGAATGAAACATTCCCTACCGAACATATTACAGAAAATTTACTCAAAGAAACCACCAAACAATTTACAGGCGTTATTCAACAAAAGCCACCTATTTTTTCAGCAATAAAAAAAGATGGTGTTCGGTTGTATGAATTAGCTAGAAAAGGTGAAACAACCGAAATAAAATCAAGAGAAGTTACCATTTTTGAATTTGAAATCACCAAAATTGAACTACCAAAAGTAGATTTTAAAGTGATTTGCAGCAAAGGGACCTATATTCGCTCTTTAGCTTTTGATTTTGGAGCTGCTCTAAACTCTGGCGCACACTTATCTGCTTTAAGACGTACTAAAATTGGGGATTATACTGTTAAAAATGCTTTAAAAATCGAAGAATTCATAAAATCATTAGAAGTGGAATAATTTTTGATTCATCAATCAAAACTAATTCTACACAGATGAAAAAAGTACTACTTCTATTTATTTTTACTTTAATTTCTCAACATATAAACTCTCAAAATAGCAAAGGAAAACCTTTTATTACAGGGTCTTTAAATACAACTTTTGGCATCAACCAACACTATACTTTAGATCCTGATGATGACGAGCCTTTAATTGTTCCTGCTGCCTTTTTATTTAGAGTTGGGATTGGTTATCAATTTAATAACCGTTGGGCTGCAAGTTTAAATGCGGGGTATGATTTTCATTTTAAGCATGATATTGCTGCTTTTCCTACTTATGCAAGTTTACGATATAATATTACAGAAGATGCTAATGATCTGTTTTTTGTAGAAACTAGTTATGGTAAAATGTGGCGACCAGCAGTAAGATTTGAAGATGGGAAATATTATAAATTAGGTGTTGGACTGCAAATTGCTGGCAATGGAAGATGGCATACAATTATCCGTTTAGATTTTCATAGAAAAGCAATTTTAGATTTTAAGAATGGGCACTTAGACAGTATCTCTCTGGGCGTTGGCTTTTCCTTTTTGTAGCTACAAAAACCGATTGTACCAACTTTCTGTAATGGGTACTTCCCAATAATTTTCTAGCTCTTGTTTTGTAGTAACAAGATTATCAAAAACAATGGTTTTTTTGGAAATTGCTCTACTTTTTATCAGTTTTTTAAACTCTTTTAGGTCTTTATATTGCACAAATTCTCCTTGTTTAAAACATACATTCATTCTATCTAATAACTGAACATTGTACTCTTTCTCTAGCTCTAAAATAAACTGAACCGATGTGTCAATATCTTTGTTTTCTATGGATGAATTTTCATCGACAGAAAAAATAATAAATCGGTTATACAAAAATTGATAAGACGCTTTAAAATTGGCATCATTAGAATTCCAATCATCAATAAATAATTGAATTTTTGTTTGTACCTCTTCTATTTCTTGTGGATAAAACTTTCTATTACTTGGATAAATCCAAACTTTAGAATCTTCTGATAAATCTTTAAAATCTATAAACATTTTTTATACTTCTTCTTTTTTCTGAATGTTTTTCAACATATCATCTGTCATCATTTTTAGACCGAAAGAATGGTTCCATTTCCAATCATTTCTTGCATGAGAATCGTCAATAATTTGAGGCCAACTATCAGCAATACCTTGTCTAAAATCAGGCTTATATGTAATTGTAAACTCAGAGATTTGTTTCTTAATTTCATCTGCAATTTCATTGGGCGTAAAACTTATGGCAGATAAATTATAGGAAGTTCTAATTTTAATCGTTTCCTTTTTTGCTTGCATTAATTGTACCGTTGCATTGATTGCATCTTCCATATACATCATTGGTAAACGGGTATTTTTAGACAAAAAACATTCATATTTTTTATCTTCAACGGCTTTAAAATAAATATCTACAGCATAATCTGTAGTACCTCCACCGGGTTTTGTTTTCCAACTAATAATACCTGGGTACCGAATACTTCTAACATCAACTCCGTATTTTTCAAAGTAATAATTACACCAAAATTCTCCTGAAATTTTACTAATTCCATACACCGTAGAAGGCTCCATAATAGTGTGTTGCGGTGTGTTTATTTTGGGTGATGTTACGCCAAACACAGCGATAGAACTTGGCCAAAAAACTTGCTTTATATGCTTTTCTTTAGCTAAATCTAATACTGCTAAGAGAGATGTCATATTCAGATTCCATGCTTTCTGAGGATGCTTTTCTGCGGTAACAGATAACATTGCCGCCATTAAATATATTTGAGTTACCCGATATTTTTTTACAATTCTAAAAATTTCGCTCTTATCTGTAGCGTCTAGAATTTCAAAAGAACCAGCACTCATTAATTCTGAATTTCCTTCTCGAATATCTGAAGCTATTACCTGGTTATTTCCGTAAAGTTCTCGTAGTTTTTGCGTAAGCTCAGTTCCTATCTGACCGCTAGCTCCAATAATTAATATAATATCGCTCATTGTAAAATTTTCTTATGGTAAACAAATATATTAAATTTTAAAATTATGGAGCATAAATTGTTAATCTTCCCAGGGCAAACTCACACTTTTTCAAGTTGTTTTTCACAATAATTAATTGATTAA
>CAZZNK010000076.1:0-10974 GCA_964655585.1 uncultured Flavobacteriaceae bacterium | reverse complement strand
AAATCACTACCTTTCAAAGATTAATTCTGTAACGCTATTTTAGGACGGCACATTTATTGTTATTTTATTTCATTGATTTGTACAATACTCTAAATTCTTTTGCTTTCTCTTCCATTTCAAGAATTTCATAGATGTTTAATAAACTCTTAACAGTATCTATACTTCGTTTAGAGCTATCTGCCTTTTCTAAATACGGTAAAGCCTCTTTATAAAGATTTTTTTGCTGCTTTTCTAATTCATCATATTTTTTAAAATTTGATAAATTATTATTCATTTCATCAATAATACCTTTTTCTTTACTCAAAATTACAGCAGATAAATTCATATACGCATCTGCATAGTCTGGCCTTAATTCTATTGCTTTTTTATAATACTTTATAGCTTCTTTATTTCTTTTTTGACTCGCATTTACCACACCTAGGTTATAATATAATGTTGGGTTGTTTGGATCTAGTTGAATTGCTTCAGTCATCAGTTCAGCAAACTTATCCATTTTTTCTAATTTGATATACAAATCTGCTTCTGTTAATAATAAATTCAAATCTTTAGGATTTGCCATTCTAGCTTCTTTTACGGCTAAAATTGCCTCATCAACTTTTCCTTGTTCAGCTAAAATCAATCCAATATTTTTTATTATAGTAACTCTTTTCGATTTACTAAATTTAGTTGAAGGATTACTATATTTTCCAGATTTCATCATCAGTTTCATTTCATTTTTACTACCGAAAGTAACTATTTTACCAGACTCTTTATCAGTTGCTTCAAATGTTTTTTTAACACCTGTGTAATTAATATCTTTCAATTCATTATAGTATTTTAATGAGGCATCATAATCTTTTGCTCTCGAAGCACTAATAGCTGCATTAAATAAAAATGATGTATCAGTAGGACTCAATAAATAAGTAGTATAAAAATCGTTTGTGGCATTTTTATAATCTTTATTACCATATAAATTAATAGCTCTATTTGAAACTTCAGAAATCATCTGATTTAAAATAGGTGCAGCTTTGTCAGTATATCTTTTCTTTGCTGATTTTTCAAAAGCCATTAATTCTTTAAAAGATTTTGCTGCATTTTGATAATCTTTCTTACCAGCAAGTGCTTGCCCTTTTAAAAAGTAATATTTTGATTTATATTTATCATCTGCATTAGCAATAATTCCTTCAATAGATTTAATTGCTGATAATGCTCCTATATAATCTTGGTTTTTAATTGCTTTTTCAGCAACTTTCAACTCCTTCTTTTGTGCCATTACTCCAATAGTTACGAAACCTAAAGCAAGTGCTATAATTTGTTTTCTCATTGTATTAATTTTAAATTTTATTGTTATGATTGATTCTCGTTAGTACCATTTTCAATTTCCGTGCCATTTTCTATTTCTTCATCGCTTTCTTCTTCCCTTTGCACTTTTGCAACAGCTGCAATACTATCGTTATCTTTAATATTTATCAATCTCACTCCTTGTGTTGCACGTCCCATAACACGTAAATCTTCTACTGCCATTCTAATGGTAATACCAGATTTGTTAATAATCATCAAATCATTTGTATCATCTACATTCTTAATTGCGACTAAACTACCTGTTTTTTCTGAGATATTTAAGGTTTTTACTCCTTTCCCTCCTCTATTGGTAATTCTATAGTCTTCTAGTTTAGAACGTTTTCCGTAGCCCTTTTCAGAAACTACCAAAATATTACTTTCCATATCATTCACCGCAACCATACCGATTACCTCATCTTTGTCATGCTGTAACCTAATACCACGAACTCCAGATGCAGTTCTTCCCATCGGTCTTGTTTTCGCCTCTTCAAATCGGATAGATTTCCCAGATTTTAATGCCAACATTACCTGACTGTCTCCAGTAGTTAGTTTTGCTTCTAGTAATTCATCACCTTCTTTAATGGTAATTGCATTGATACCATTAGCTCTTGGACGAGAATATTGCTCTAAAGAGGTCTTTTTAACCTGACCTTTTTTAGTTGCCATAATTACATAATGGCTATTTACATACTCCTCATTTTTTAAATCTTGAGTCACTAAAAATGCTTTTACTTTATCATCTTGCTCAATATTAATCAAGTTCTGAATCGCTCTTCCTTTGGATGTTTTACTTCCTTCTGGAATTTCATACACACGCATCCAAAATACTTTTCCTTTCTGCGTAAAGAATAACATGTATTGATGATTGGTTGCTACAAATAAGTGTTCTAAGAAATCTTCTGTTCTGGTTGCCACACCTTTCTGTCCACGTCCTCCTCTATTCTGAACTTTATACTCGTCTAAGTTCGTACGTTTTAAATATCCTGCATTAGAAATAGTTACCACAACTTTAGAGTTTGGTATCATATCTTCAATTCGCATATCTCCACCAGCATATTCTATAACAGATCTACGCTCATCACCATATTTATCTCTAATAGCAATTAACTCATCCGTAATAATTTGATAACGTCTCGGTTCGTTTGCCAAAATATCTTTTAAATCAATAATTGTTTTTACAATTTCATCGAATTCAGCACGCAATTTATCTTGCTCTAAACCAGTTAACTGACGTAAACGCATTTCTACAATTGCCTTTGCTTGAATTTCTGTCAACTCAAAACGTTCAATTAATTTTTCTTTTGCTTCATCTCCATTTTTAGAAGCTCTAATTAGCTTGATAACTTCATCAATATTGTCTGATGCAATAATCAATCCTTCTAAAATATGTGCTCTTGCTTCTGCTTTTTTGAGTTCGTATTCTGTTCTTCTAACAACAACTTCATGTCTGTGCTCAACAAAATAATGAATTAATTGTTTTAAATTTAATTGCTCAGGACGCCCTTTTACTAACGCAATATTATTGACACTAAAAGAGGTTTGTAATTGTGTGTACTTAAATAATTTATTTAATACGATATTTGGTATTGCATCACGTTTTAAGATATACACAATACGCATTCCTTTTCTATCCGATTCATCTCGGATATTCGAAATTCCTGTTAATTTTTTATCATTTACTAAATCGGCAGTTTTCTTAATCATATCTGCCTTATTCACTTGGTAAGGAATCTCGGTAACAATAATACACTCACGTCCTTTCACCTCTTCAATAGTAGCTTTGGCGCGCATTACAATACGTCCACGCCCTGTATGAAAAGCATCTCGCACACCATCATATCCGTAGATAATACCTCCTGTCGGAAAATCTGGTGCTTTAACATACTCCATCAATCCATCAATATCAATATCATTATTCTCAATGTATGCAATGGTACCGTTAATTACTTCTGTTAAGTTGTGTGGTGCCATATTGGTTGCCATACCTACGGCAATACCAGAGGCTCCGTTTACCAATAAATTAGGAATACGAGTTGGCAATACGGTTGGTTCTTGTAAAGTATCGTCAAAATTCAAGGAATGATCTACGGTTTCTTTTTCAATATCAGCCAGCATATCTTCTGATATTTTTTGCATACGCACCTCGGTATAACGCATTGCAGCAGGACTATCACCATCAACAGAACCGAAATTCCCTTGTCCATCAACCATCATATAACGTTGGCTCCAATGTTGTGCCATACGCACCATAGAATCATATACAGATGTATCTCCGTGTGGGTGATACTTTCCTAATACTTCCCCAACAATTCTTGCTGATTTCTTGTAAGACCCCGTTGCTTTAATCCCTAACTCATGCATTCCGAACAATACTCTTCTGTGTACTGGTTTTAAACCATCTCTTACATCTGGTAATGCTCTCGATACAATTACTGACATTGAATAGTCAATATAAGCCGATTTCATTTGCTCCTCAATATTAATTGGGATTACCTTTTCACCGTTTGTCATATATATATTTTAGTTGTTTTATTTATCTATTATTTTTTGTTAAAAAAGTGAACTCTATTTAAAATAAAATCCACCCTCAAATCAACCTAAAAAAGAATGATTTTTAAAAACAAGGCAAGATACCATTAATAAGCCTTTTAACAAAGGTTTTTACTACTTGTTTAACTAGTAGTTATTAACATTTTAAGCAAGTTTTTAACAAGAGATTATTCGCTTCTTTTTCTATGTTTTTTTTACGTTATTTACTTCTGAAATATATGTAACAAATTGTTGGCTTAATTTTTGCCTTTAATTCATTAAAATTCTATTAACTTTACCCAAGTTAGAACACAAAATATTATGGAAGATAATTTTTCACCAAAGGTAAAAGACGTAATCACATTTAGTAAAGAAGAGGCCTTTCGTTTAGGGCATGATTTTATTGGAACAGAACACCTTCTACTAGGATTGATTAGAAAAGGAAGCGGAAAGGCTATTGAAATATTAACATCTTTGGATGCAAATTTTAGTTTAATTCGTAAAAAAATAGAACATCTACACCCTGTAAACCCTTCTTTAGAGAATAAAAAGAAAAGCTTTCATTTTACTAGACAAGCAGAAAAAGCCTTAAAAACAACTATTTTAGAAGCAAAACTATACCAAAGTAGTGCTGTAGATACCGCACATTTATTGTTATGTATTCTTAGAAACGAAAACGACCCAACAACAAAAATTTTACATAAATATAATATTAGTTATGATGATGTAAAAACATTGTACAAAGAACTCCATATTGGCAATCATAACATCTCTTTAAACCCGATTGCAGAAACCCCTTCTGATGATGAATTTGCTGATGAAAAGACAAACCCTTTTAAACAAGCGCCTACTAAAGGAAAAGCAGTTCAAAAATCTAAAACACCCGTTTTAGATAATTTTGGACGCGATTTAACCGCTATGGCAACTGCGGGGAATTTAGACCCTGTTGTTGGAAGACATAAAGAAATTGAACGTGTTTCTCAAATTTTAAGTAGAAGAAAAAAGAACAACCCGATGTTGATTGGAGAGCCTGGTGTTGGTAAATCTGCCATTGCAGAAGGTTTGGCATTGCGAATTGTAAATAGAAAAGTATCAAGAATTTTGTTTGACAAACGTATTGTCTCACTTGATTTGGCAAGTTTGGTTGCGGGTACAAAATACCGTGGTCAGTTTGAAGAACGCATGAAAGCCTTAATGAATGAACTCGAAAAGAACGAGGATATTATTTTGTTTATTGACGAAATTCATACCATTGTTGGCGCAGGTGGTGCCACAGGTTCTTTAGATGCTTCTAACATGTTAAAACCTGCATTAGCGCGTGGAGAGATACAATGTATTGGAGCCACAACATTAGACGAATTTAGAACGAATATAGAAAAAGACGGAGCATTAGAGCGTCGTTTTCAAAAGGTAATTGTAGAACCTACATCGGTAGAAGAAACCATTCAGATTTTACAAAACATCAAAGAAAAATACGAAGAACATCATAATGTAGATTATACAGATGATGCCATAGAAGCGTGTGTAAAACTCACAAACCGATATATGACAGATCGTTTTCTGCCAGACAAAGCGATTGATGCTTTAGATGAAGCTGGTTCTAGAATTCACATCACAAATATTGTAGTACCAAAGCAAGTTTTAAAACTAGAAGCTGAATTAGAAAGCATCCGAAGTAAAAAAACAACAGCAGTTAGTGGGCAAAAATATGAAGAGGCTGCAAAATTACGAGATGATGAAAAAAACATTGAAGCTGCCCTAATTTCTGCTCAAAAACAATGGGAAGAAGATTCTAAATTAAACCGACAAATTGTTACTGAAGACAATGTTGCCGAAGTGGTTTCTATGATGACAGGAATTCCTGTAAATAGAGTTGCTGAAGCAGAAAGCAATCGTTTGGTAGAGTTGCCTAACTTAATTAAAGGGAAAGTAGTTGGGCAAGACGAGGCTGTAAGTAAGGTTGTAAAAGCGATTCAACGAAATAGAGTGGGTTTAAAAGACCCTGACAAACCTATCGGTTCTTTTATCTTTTTAGGACAAACGGGAGTTGGTAAAACACAGCTAGCAAAAGTATTGGCTACCGAATTATTTGACAACGAAGATTCGCTGATTAGAATTGACATGAGTGAATACATGGAAAAATTTGCCATCTCGCGCTTAATCGGTGCACCTCCAGGATATGTTGGTTATGAAGAAGGTGGACAATTGACAGAAAAAATCCGAAGAAAACCTTATTCAGTAGTCTTGTTAGATGAGATTGAAAAAGCGCATCCTGATGTGTTTAACATGTTATTACAAATTTTAGATGATGGACATATTACCGACAGTTTAGGAAGAAAAATTGACTTTAGAAATACCATTATTATCATGACTTCTAATATTGGCGCACGTCAATTAAAAGATTTTGGTGTTGGTGTTGGTTTTGGGACAAGTTCTAAAAAAGCACAAGCTGATGACCATGCAAAAGGGATTATTGAAAATGCCTTAAAAAAATCATTTGCGCCAGAGTTTTTAAACAGAATTGATGATATTATTATTTTCAATGCGTTAGAAAGAGACGATATTCATAAAATTATTGATATTGAATTGGATAAGCTGTTGCATAGAATCTCTGATTTAGGCTATACTTTAAACCTAAGCGAAAAAGCTAAAGATTATATAGCAGACAAAGGTTTTGATAAAAAATATGGAGCAAGACCTTTAAAAAGGGCTATCCAAAAATATATTGAGGATGCCTTGGCAACAGAAATTGTAAATTCAAAATTAACGGAAGGTGATACTATTTTAATGGATTTGGATGAGAAGAAAGAAGCTCTTACCATTACTATTAAAAAAGGAAAAAAACCAAAAGAAACTCAAAACAAAGAGTAATCAAAAAAAATCCTAAGTGTGTATTCTTAGGATTTTTCTCTTTTATTCTAAACACTAAAAACAATCTCATGAAAAAAATTATTTTATCTATTGTAATTCTACTATTTATCAACACTTCTTTTGCTCAAAAAAAGAAAGCATATGTAATTTATAATGCGAAAGGAAAAAGGGTTTCCTATAAAAAAATGATACGGAAATTAGCTAAAAAAGACATTGTTCTTTTTGGAGAATTGCACAACAACCCAATTTCTCATTGGTTACAGTATGAAGTTACGGTAGATTTAAGTAAAAAAAAGCCTTTAATTTTAGGGGCAGAAATGTTTGAGGCAGATAACCAAATCCCTTTAAACCAATATTTAAAAGGAGAAATAACGGGTAAAGGTTTAGATACCTTGGCTAGATTATGGCCTAATTACAAAACTGATTATGCACCGTTGGTAAAATTTGCCAAGAAAAATAAGATACCATTTGTTGCAAGTAATATACCGAGAAGATTTGCAAGTAAAGTATACAAAAAAGGTTTTGAAGCTTTAGAGAAACTTACCAATGAACAGAAAAGTTGGATAGCTCCCTTGCCTATAACTTTCGATGCAAATTTACCAAGGTATAAAGAAATTTTAAGGATGATGGGAAAACACGGAAGTCCTAAATTAGTAATGGCACAAGCCATAAAAGACGCTACTATGGCGCATTTTATTTATAAGAATTATAAAAAAGACCATCTTTTTATTCACTATAACGGAGCCTTTCATTCAGATTTTTACGAAGGAACACTTTGGTATTTAAAACGAGAAAACAGTACTCTAAACTACGGAACGATTAGTACCGTTTCTCAAAAAAATGTACACAAACTTTTGAAAGAAAATTACAAAAAAGCCGATTTTATTATTTGTGTAGATAAAAACATGACAACAACGTATTAATCAAACAATACATTTTTTTCTATTGATAAATTTTCAATAAAACTTTCTGCATTTTTAATATCGTTGTGCAGCACTCTATCATCCGTTACTAAAGGGACATCATTTCGAAACATCTTAACAAACGATGCTAAAAAAGGTGATGTATTTTTCTCTCTAAAAGACAATGCTTGTGATGCATTTAGTAATTCAATAGCTAAAATAGTGGTAATATTATCTACTACTTTTTTAGCTTTTGTAGCAGCATTTGCTCCCATACTTACATGATCTTCTTGCCCGTTACTCGACACAATAGAATCGATACTTGACGGTGTACAATATTGTTTATTCTGACTTACAATACTTGCTGCGGTATATTGCGGAATCATAAATCCACTATTTAACCCAGGGTTTGCCACCAAAAAAGCGGGTAAACCACGCAGCCCAGAAACTAATTGATAGGTTCTCCTTTCTGAGATACTCCCAAATTCTGCCATGGCAATGGCTAAATAATCTAACGCTAAAGCCAATGGTTGTCCGTGAAAATTACCTCCTGAAATAATTTCATCTTCATCAACAAAAATATTTGGATTATCGGTTACTGAATTGATTTCCGTTAAAATTGTTTTGGTTACAAATGTCAAAGTATCTTTTGTTGCTCCATGAACTTGAGGCATACAACGAAAAGAATACGGATCTTGAACGTGTTCTTTTTCTTGGTTGATTAAATCACTATCAATCAATAACTCTGATATTCTTTGTGCCGTTTTTAACTGACCATTATGTGGTCTAATTAAATGAATTAACTCGTTAAAAGGTTCTATTCTACCATCAAAAGCTTCTAAAGAAATCGCTCCGATTACATCAGCGAGGTACGATAATTTGTAAGATTTTAACAAATTAAAAACTCCGTAAGCACTCATAAACTGCGTTCCGTTTAACAATGCTAAACCTTCTTTAGATTTCAGGTTGATTTTATTCCAAGAAAATCTTTTTAACAATTCTTTTCCTGATATTTTTTTATCCTCAAAATACACCTCTCCTAACCCAATTAAAGGCAATGCTAAATGTGCTAACGGAGCCAAATCACCCGAAGCTCCCAAAGAACCTTGTGTATAAATTACTGGAAAAACATCATTATTATACATTTCAATCAAACGCTCTACAGTTTCTAATTGCACACCCGAATACCCATAACTAACCGATTGTATTTTTAAAAACAACATTAGTTTTACAATTTCTTTTGGCACCTCATCTCCTGTTCCACAAGCATGACTCATTACCAAATTTTCTTGTAATTGTTGTAAGTTTTCGGTATCAATCTTTACGTTATATAAAGAACCAAAACCTGTATTAATTCCGTAGATAGGTTTTGAATGACACTCCATTTTATCATCTAAAAAAGTTCTACATTTTTTTATTTTACCAATAGATTCTTCTGATAAAATCAACTTTTTTTGAGTTGTTATGATCTCTTGAAGGTTTTCTAAATCTAATCTTTTTGAACTTATATGATGATGTATATCCATTGTCTTATTTTATACATCAAAAATCTACATAAGAAACTATATATGCAACTATTTTAATGGTATATTTTTTTGCTGATTTTTAAAGTCTATATTTGACCTCGAAAATAAAAAAAACTATTCAATGAAACAATTATACAGTCTATTTATAGCAATTATTGTACTTGTATCTTGTGCAAAAGAAGCACCTAAAGATTATGTTACTTTTTCTGGAAAACTAGAAAACAACACAGATAGTATTCTAACAATTTCTAATAGAACAGGGATTTTAAAAACCATTATCATCCATAAAAATGGGACATTTAAAGACACTTTAAAGGTTGTAAAAGAAGAAATGTACACCTTACAAAGTAGCCCTTCTAAAAGAGCACCTCTTTTTTTAAAAAACGGGTATGATTTAAAACTTGTAGGAAACTCTAATGATTATTTAAACAGTTTTATATACTCTGGCGAAGGATCTTCTAGCAATAACTTTATTGTATCACAATACATGTTTAGCCAAAAAATGGGAAATCCGATGGATTTATTTGCCTTAGAAAAAGATGTTTTTGATAAAAAAACAACTGCTATCGTTAAGGGTTTTGATAGTGTTTTAGCTCTTTATAAAAATATTGACAGCACTTTGTTGAGCAATTCAAAAAATCAAACAAAAAATATGGTAGATTATTTTGAGAAAAATTACGAAAGTCAACATACAATAGCAAAAACTAAATTGGCTTCTATGAAAAATCTTGCCAAAGGAAAACCGTCGCCAATATTTAAGGATTACGAAAATTTTAAAGGCGGAAAAAAATCATTAGACTCTTTTAAAGGAAAGTATATCTATATAGATTTATGGGCAACTTGGTGCAAACCTTGTTTAGGTGAAATACCTGCTCTAAAAACTTTAGAAAAAAAATATCATGGAAAAAATATTACATTTTTAAGTATTTCTATGGATAGCGAACGAACTTCTGGAAGTTGGGAAAATGCCAATAAAAAATGGCGGAAAATGGTTGCTGACAAAAAATTAACAGGCACACATTTATTTGCAGGAAAAGATATTGACTTTATGCAAGATTATCAAGTTACAGGTATTCCTCGTTTTATTTTGATTGACCCTAAAGGGAATATTGTGGATGCAAGTGCACCAAGGCCATCTGACAATCAATTAATTATACTGTTTAATGCGTTAGGTATTTAACGGTTAACTTTACTTTAAAAAAAAACTCAAAATTTAATAAATTTTGAGTTTTTTTTTATGTCTTGCTTTTTTCTTTTATTAAAAATCAAAGCCATCATTTAAATTCTAATCCTTATAAACTCCCATATCAGCATATTTTGCCATACGTTGAGTTACTAAGTTTTTAGCCGTTAAATCTTTTAATTCATCGTAAGCTTTTAGAATCTGGTCTTTAACAGCAATAAAAGCGCCTTCTCTGTCTGCATGCGCACCACCAACTGGCTCTTTAATAATTGCGTCAACAATTTTTAATTTCATACCATCTTTCGCAGTTAATTTTAAAGCTTCTGCTGCTTTTTCTTTATGCGCCCAACTTCTCCATAAAATAGAAGAACAATTTTCTGGAGAAATAACAGAATACCAAGAATTTTCTAGCATATACACTCTATCTCCAACTCCAATTCCTAAAGCACCTCCAGAAGCTCCTTCTCCAATAATTATAGTAATAATTGGTGTTGTTAAGCGCGTCATTTCTAAAATATTTCTAGCAATAGCTTCTCCTTGCCCACGCTCTTCTGCTTCAAGTCCTGGATATGCACCTGGAGTATCAATCAAAGTAACTACAGGAATACCAAATTTCTCTGCCATTTTCATCAATCGCAATGCT
>CAZZNK010000075.1:0-11085 GCA_964655585.1 uncultured Flavobacteriaceae bacterium | reverse complement strand
CATTAAACGTTTAATGGATATTGGATGTCAAAGAGGTATTAGACATAGACTTGGTCTTCCTTTAAGAGGGCAAAGAACTAAGAACAACTCTCGTACAAGAAAAGGAAAGAGAAAAACTGTAGCTAACAAGAAAAAATAAGATTAGGTGTTGATGTAAAAATCAACTTCTAACACAAATTAATTATGGCAAAAGCAAGTTCAAAAAAACGTAAAGTAGTAGTTGAGTCAGTTGGTGAAGCACATGTAACAGCATCATTTAACAACATCATTATTTCTTTAACAAATAAAAAAGGTGATGTTATTTCATGGTCATCAGCAGGTAAAATGGGTTTTAGAGGTTCTAAAAAGAATACTCCTTATGCAGCTCAATTATCAGCAGAAGATTGTGTAAAAGTAGCACACGAAGCAGGTTTACGAAAAGTAAAAGTGTACGTTAAAGGACCAGGAAATGGTAGAGAATCAGCTATTAGAACCATTCATAATAGCGGTATCGAAGTAACAGAAATTATTGATGTTACACCAATGCCACACAATGGATGTCGTCCACCAAAGAGAAGAAGAGTATAATAAATATTTTAACTAAAATAGGAATTTAGATTATCGAAGGAGTTAGCCTTAATTCATAATCCCTATTTTTAATAACTAAGAAATGGCAAGATATACAGGACCAAAAACAAAAATTGCTCGTAAATTTGGCGAAGCAATCTTCGGAGAAGATAAAAACTTCGAAAAAAGAAATTATCCTCCAGGGCAGCATGGAAATGCAAGACGAAGAGGTAAAAGATCTGAGTACGCAGAACAATTGATGGAAAAGCAAAAAGCTAAATATACTTATGGTATTTTAGAGCGTCAATTTAGTAATTTATTTAAAAGTGCATCAGCAACCAAAGGAATTACGGGTGAGGTTTTATTACAATTATGTGAATCTCGTTTAGATAATGTTGTATTCCGTTTAGGAGTATCAAATTCAAGAAGCGGAGCACGTCAATTAGTTTCTCACCGTCATATTACTGTAAACGGAAGCATCGTGAACATTCCTTCATATTCTTTAAAGGATGGAGATGTAGTTGGTGTTAGAGAAAAATCTAAATCATTAGATACTATTGATAATGCATTGGCATCTAACAGTGCTGTTTACGAATGGTTAAGCTGGAATTCAGATAAAAAAGAAGGAACTTTTATAAAAGCTCCAGAAAGATTACAAATACCAGAGAATATCAAAGAACAATTAATTGTAGAGTTGTACTCTAAATAAACCTGATACACTAATTATGGCAATTTTAAATTTTCAAAAACCCGATAAAGTAATAATGATTGAGTCTACAGATTTTTCTGGAAGATTCGAATTCAGACCTTTAGAACCAGGTTTTGGTTTAACAGTTGGTAATGCTTTGAGAAGAGTATTGTTATCATCTTTAGAAGGTTTTGCAATTACATCATTAAGAATGGATGGTGTAGAGCATGAGTTTTCTACAGTAACAGGTATTGTAGAAGATGTAACTGAGATTATTCTAAACTTAAAACAAGTACGTTTTAAAAAGCAGATAGAAGATTCAGATAGAGAAACAGTTTCTATAGCAATTTCAGGTCAAGAGCAATTAACTGCAGGAGATTTACAAAAATTTATTTCAGGATTTCAAGTATTAAATCCTGATTTAGTAATTTGTAATATGGCGAAGTCTGTAAAATTAAATATGGAACTTACCATTGAAAAAGGTAGAGGATTTGTACCCGCTGAAGATAATAAAAAATTAGGAGCACCAATTGGTACTATTTTTACAGATTCAATTTACACACCAATTAAGAATGTAAAGTATGCAGTCGAAAATTTTCGTGTAGAGCAAAAAACAGATTATGAAAAATTAGTTTTTGATATCGATACTGATGGGTCAATCAATCCAAAAGACGCTTTAACTGAAGCAGCAAAAATATTAATACATCACTTTATGTTATTTTCTGATGAGAGAATAACTTTAGAAGCAGATGAGATTGCTCAAACTGATACATATGATGAAGAATCATTACACATGCGTCAGTTATTAAAAACAAGATTAATCGATATGGATTTATCTGTTAGAGCATTAAATTGTTTAAAAGCTGCAGAAGTAGATACTTTAGGAGACTTAGTATCTTTTAATAAAAGTGATTTAATGAAGTTCCGTAACTTTGGTAAAAAATCATTAACTGAATTAGAAGAGTTAGTGATTAATAAAAGTTTAAACTTCGGAATGGATTTAACCAAATATAAATTAGATAAAGAATAAATTTCAAAACCAAACCTTGCTAATTTTAATAATTAGTGAGTATTTGATAACTGAAATTTAAACATATAGAGATGAGACACGGAAAGAAATTTAATCATTTAGGAAGAAAAACAGCGCATAGAAAAGCAATGTTAGCTAATATGGCTTGTTCATTAATAGAGCACAAGCGTATTAACACAACACATGCAAAAGCGAAAGCATTGCGTAAGTTTGTTGAGCCAATTATAACAAAATCTAAATCAGATACTACACATAACCGTCGTATTGTATTTAGTTATTTAAGAGATAAACACGCAGTTACAGAATTATTTAAAGAAATTTCTGTAAAAGTTGCTGATAGACCAGGAGGGTATTTGCGTATCATTCAATTAGGAAATCGTCAAGGAGATAATGCTCCTATGGCAATGGTAGAATTAGTTGATTATAACGAAATTTACAATCCTAACGGTAAAAAAGCAAAGAAAACTACGCGTAGAGGTAAGAAAAAGAAAGAAGTTACTGCTGAAGTTGCAGAACCAAAAACACCAGAAACTTCTGAAGAATAAAGATGAATTAGTAAATAATTTATATAAAAGCGATAAACTTAAATGTTTATCGCTTTTTTTATATATTTACATAAATTAATTTAAAATATACCTATTATGAAAACATTTTTATTTTATTTATTGTTTATTATTACAATAACGGCTAATTCTCAAATAACCTATAAAAAAGGTAATTATATTTTTTATAAAGCAGAGAAGAGTAACAAAACAAAAGGCACAAAATTTTTATTAAAAAAGTTTGTCCATAATGGAGTTATAACTACTTTTTATAATAAATCATATGAAACAGCAAATATTAATATTGATTTAACAACGAATAATTTTGTTTCAAAAATAAATAAAGATTCTTTATTTGTTTATAATAATTTAAAAAAGGTAGTTATTGATGGGGACGTTTTTGAAAAAAGAGGAGATAAAATTTTTAGAGTTATTTCAAAAGGAAAAAAAATAAGCTTATATAAGTATTCATTTAAAGAAAAAACAAAACCTAGAATAGATAAATATTCTAAAGAAATAAAATCACCAAGTAAATGGAAATTAAGAGAAGAATATTTTTATGAAAAAAATGGAAATGGCTTGAAAAAGATAAAACTTAAAAAGAGAAATTTTTTAAAATTGCTCAAAAGTAATAAATATGTAAAAGAGTTTATAAAAAAAGAATCTTTATCTATAAAAAAGGATAAAGATTTAGAGAAGATTTTAAATTACTATAATAATTTATAAAAATATAAAAAAAAGCGATAAACATTTAAGTTTATCGCTTTTTTTATATTTTTGAAGAAAATATCACACAATACAATTACATGAAATATCAACAACGAAAAAAAGCAATTTTATTATTAGCAGATGGAACTGTTTTTTACGGAAAATCAATCGGGATAGAAGGAACTTCTACAGGAGAAATCTGTTTTAATACAGGAATGACAGGATACCAAGAAATTTTTACCGATCCTTCTTATTTTGGACAATTAATGGTCGCTACCAATGCACATATTGGTAATTACGGAGTAAATAATGAAGAAGTAGAGTCTGATGGAATTAAAATTTCGGGACTTATTTGTCGTAATTTTAGCTTTACACATTCAAGAGAAGATTCTGACGGCAACTTAAAAGATTGGTTTAGAAAACACAATTTAGTGGCAATTTCTGACGTAGACACGAGAGCTTTGGTATCATATATTAGAGATAATGGTGCAATGAATGCTATTATTTCTACAGAAACGGAAGATATTGATGCATTGAAAAAGGAACTGAATAAAGTGCCTAATATGGATGGTTTAGAATTGGCATCAAAAGTATCTACAAAAGAACCTTATTTTGTAGGTAATGAAAACGCCACTTATAAAGTAGCAGCATTAGATATTGGAATTAAAAAAAATATTCTACGAAATTTAGCTAAAAGAGACTGTTATATAAAAGTCTATCCCTATAATGCTAGTTTTAAAGATATGGTATCTTGGAATCCTGATGGGTATTTTATTTCTAACGGACCTGGAGACCCAGAACCTCTTGTTGATGCACAAAAAGTTGCCAAAGAAATCATAGAGAAGGATTTACCATTGTTTGGTATTTGTTTAGGACATCAAGTGATAGCTTTAGCAAACGGAATATCTACTTATAAAATGCATAATGGGCATCGTGGAATTAACCATCCTGTAAAAAATATATTGACAGGAAAAGGAGAAATTACCTCACAAAATCATGGTTTTGCTATTCGTAGAGAAGATGCAGAAGCGAATGAAAATATAGAAATTACACATGTGCATTTAAATGATAATACTGTGGCAGGAATTAGAATGAAAAATAAAAATTGTTTCTCGGTACAGTATCACCCAGAAGCAAACCCTGGTCCACATGATTCGGAATATTTGTTTGATCAATTTATAGAAAATATCAAAACAGCAAAAACGGTATCAGCTTAGGAAACGTTTTCGTATTTATTTTACTAAAAGGCTTAAAATAATTTACATATTTCGTAAATTTGTAAGAATCAATAAAATTTTAAGAACATTCTTTCGATAGTAATCGTATGGGATAAAATTATAGAAAAATGAGTATTATAATTAGCATTCACGCGCGTCAAATTTTTGACTCAAGAGGAAATCCAACTGTAGAGGTTGATGTAGTAACAGAAAACGGAGTTTTAGGTAGAGCAGCAGTTCCTTCAGGCGCATCTACAGGAGAGCACGAAGCTGTAGAATTAAGAGACGGAGGTGCTGATTTTATGGGAAAAGGAGTTTTACAAGCTGTAAAAAATGTAAATACTGCGATTGCAGAAGAGTTATTAGGTACATCTGTATTTGAGCAAAATTTGATTGATCAAACCATGATAGATTTAGATGGAACTCCAAATAAATCAAAATTGGGAGCCAATGCTATTTTAGGTGTTTCGTTAGCGGCTGCAAAAGCTGCTGCAAATGAATTAGGAATGCCTTTGTACAGATATGTTGGTGGTGTTTCAGCAAATACTTTACCAGTTCCGATGATGAATATCATCAATGGCGGTTCTCACTCAGATGCACCCATTGCATTTCAAGAATTTATGGTAATGCCAGTAAAAGCAAAAAGCTTTTCGCATGCATTACAAATGGGAACAGAGATTTTTCATCACCTAAAAAAAGTATTACATGACAGAGGTTTAAGTACAGCTGTAGGCGATGAAGGAGGATTTGCCCCTACTTTAGAGGGTACAGAAGATGCTTTAGAAACCATAGCCTTGGCAGTAGAAAATGCAGGTTATTCTTTTGGAGATGAAATTATGATAGCCTTAGACTGTGCCGCTGCAGAATTTTTTGTAGATGGAAAATATGATTATTCAAAATTTGAAGGGGAAACAGGAAAAATCCGTACCAGTAAAGAACAAGCAGATTATTTAGCAGAATTAGCAGCAAAATATCCTATTATTTCTATTGAAGATGGAATGGATGAAAATGATTGGGATGGATGGAAATATCTTACCGAATTAATTGGAGAAAAAGTACAATTAGTAGGTGATGATTTATATGTTACCAATGTAGAGCGTTTATCAAAAGGAATAAAAAACGGAATTGCAAATTCTATTTTAATTAAAGTAAATCAAATAGGTACGTTAACAGAAACGATTGCAGCTGTAAATATGGCTAAAAATGCAGGATATACTTCTGTAATGAGTCATCGATCAGGAGAAACGGAAGATAATACGATTGCAGATTTAGCAGTGGCTTTAAACTGTGGACAAATAAAAACAGGTTCTGCTTCTCGTTCTGATAGAATGGCAAAATACAATCAGCTTTTAAGAATAGAAGAAGAGTTAGAAAACACTGCCTATTTCCCAAAAATGGATGCTTTTAAGTTTGGTAAATAAGTAAAACTTATGTAACTTAAGTTGCTTAATAAAAAATGGTGATATTTATCATTGTTTTAGGTGCGTATAAGGAAGTATATTGCGTTGAGAAAAAATAATATGTAAATATAATAGATATAGAGATGACAGAAACAGGAGTATTTGAATTTCAAGGAAAACGATATGAATTTCCAATTGAAATAGGATCAGAAGGAGAGATTGCAATTGATATAAAAAAATTAAGAGGTACTACAGGTGGTATTACAACCTTAGATCCAGGGTTTAAAAACACCGGGTCTTGTAAAAGTGACATTACTTTCTTAGATGGAGAAAAAGGAGTGTTGCGTTATAGAGGATATGCTTTAGAGGATTTAGCTGAAAACTCTAGTTTTTTAGAAACCGCATATTTAGTAATTTTTGGAGAATTACCAACAAAAGAGCAATTTGAAAAATTTGATAGTACTATAAAATCATATTCTTTGGTAAACGAAGAAATGAAAGATATTTTAGATGGTTTTCCAAGAAGTGCACACCCTATGGGGATTCTTTCTTCATTAATTGGAGCACTAACGGCATTTAATCCTAAAAGTGTTGATGTTAATAATGAAGAGGAAATGTTTAAAGCTATTTGTAAAACAATGGCAAAAATACCTGTTTTAGCATCTTGGGCACATAGTAAAAATTTAGGATATCCTATGAATTACGCTGATAACAGTTTAAGTTATATGGATAATATTTTAAAATTATTATTTTCTCAACCTACAGAAAAATACAAACATAACCCTATTGTGGCAGAAGCTTTAGATCAGTTATTAATTTTACATATAGACCACGAGCAAAACTGCTCAACATCTACAGTAAGAATTGTAGGCTCATCACACGCAAGTATGTTTGCTTCGATCTCTGCAGGTGTTTCGGCACTTTGGGGGCCATTACATGGTGGTGCAAACCAAGCAGTAATAGAAATGTTAGAAGAAATTATTGCTGATGGAGGTGATGTAGAAAAATTTATCAACAAAGCAAAAGATAAAAATGACCCTTTTAGATTGATGGGTTTTGGACACAGAGTTTATAAAAACTTTGACCCTAGAGCATTGATTATTAAGAAAAGTGCAGATGCAGTTTTAAATGATTTAGGAATTACAGACCCAACTTTAAAAGTAGCAAAACACTTAGAAGAAGTAGCGCTTAGCGATCCTTATTTTGTAGATAGAAAACTGTTTCCGAATGTAGATTTCTATTCAGGAATTATTTACAGAGCTTTAGGAATTCCGGTTGAAATGTTTACGGTAATGTTTGCAATAGGTAGATTACCAGGTTGGATAGCACAATGGAAAGAAATGCGTACAAACGGAGAACCAATAGGGAGACCTCGTCAATTGTATACAGGAGAAAATTTAAGAGAATATACAACTGTTGCTAAAAGATAGATAGTATAAATAATTTTTTAAATGTTGTTTAGATAGAGTAAATTGCAACTTTATATAAGCAACATTTTTTATTATAAATAATTATGAAAGAAATACGAATTATTAAAAATAGATCTGATATTGGTGCAGGAACTCGTGGGTCTGATATGGGAATTGACGCAGTAGAAATTGCAGCAATCAATAAAGAAAATGATTATTTTGGACGCTATAAATTTGAAGATGTAGATACTGAAAATGAGTCAGTTTATAATAAAGTAAATAATTCATTTGCCAAAAGAATAGGGAGTGTATTAAGTCAATGCACTAGATTGAGTAACCATGTAAAAGTAAATATACAAGAAGGTAGATTTCCTATTGTTATTTCTGGAGATCATTCCTCAGCTTTAGGAACAATAAGTGGTGTAAAATCAGCAAACCCAAATAATAGAGTTGGTGTTGTTTGGATCGATGCTCATGCAGATATCCACTCGCCATATACATCACCTTCAGGAAATATCCATGGAATGCCTTTGGCAGCGGCTTTAAATGAAGATAATTTAGACTTTCAAATTAATGAAGTTTCTAGAGAAACGGCAGATTTATGGGAGCGAATGAAAAATATTGGAGTAAGAGAAACCAAAATTTTAGCTGAAGATATTCTGTATTTTGGTGTAAGAGACACAGAAGAGCCAGAAGAAAAACAGATAGAAAAACTAGGAATTAAAAATTACATGGTGGCAGAAGTTCGTCATCGTGGGTTAGAAGTTTGTGTAGCTGAGGCTTTAGAAAAATTATCTAGCTGCGATACAATTTATATTTCTTTTGATGTTGATGCGATGGATTGTGATATGATTTCTTACGGTACAGGAACTCCAGTACCAAAAGGATTTGATCAATATGAAGTGATTGATATTATCAACCAATTTATTGCCAGTAAAAAAGTAGCTTGTATAGAATTTGTAGAAGTAAATCCTTTACTAGATTTAAAAGGGAATGAGATGGCAGAAACAGCTTTTGATGTTTTAGATGAAATTACTAAGACAGTAGAAAAGTATTGTTAGAAAATCTATAAATGCAACAAACTACCAACACTATTTTAATGATTCGTCCTATAAACTTTAGGATGAATGAAGAAACTGCAAGCACAAATTTTTATCAGCAGGAAACAAAACACGTACTTCCAGCTACTATCAATCAGAAAGCTCAAGAAGAGTTTGATGATTTGGTCGCAAAACTTCGTAAAGTTGGGGTTAAAGTTCTTGTTGTAGATGATACAAAAAACACAAACACTCCCGACGCCCTTTTTCCTAACAATTGGGTTTCTTTTCATCAAAATGGCGATGTAGCTATGTACCCAATGTTTGCAAAAAACAGAAGGTTAGAACGAAGAGAAGATGTTTTAGATATGTTAGAATCCGAAGGATTTCAAATAAATAACATCATAGATTATACCGAAGCAGAAATAGAAAAATTTTATTTAGAAGGTACAGGAAGCTTGGTTTTAGATAGAGTAAATAGAAAAGCATACTGCGCAATATCACCAAGAACAGATGAAGAATTATGCATAGAGTTTTGTGAAGATTTTGAGTTTACACCTGTGTTATTTAAAGCAAATCAAACAGTGGCTGGTAAAAGAGAAGCCATTTATCATACTAATGTAATGATGAGTGTTGCAACAAATTTTGCAATAGTTTCTTTGCAGTCAATTGACGATAAAAAGGAACGAAAATCCCTATTAAAACAGTTAAAGTTAGATAATAAAGAAATTATTGCAATTACAGAAAAACAAGTCGATCATTTTGCAGGAAATATGTTAGAAGTTCGGGGTGAAAACGATAAATTGTTTTTGATAATGAGCACTTCTGCATACAATTCTTTAACTTCAGAACAGTTGCGAAAATTACAAAAACACACTACGATTATCCATAGTAAATTAGAAACAATTGAATTGTCTGGAGGAGGAAGTGCACGTTGTATGATGGCAGAAATATTTTTACCTAAAACAGTGTAATTATGAACTTACTTTTACTGGCAATAGCTCCTGTAATGATTATTGTAGTTTATATTTATTTTAAGGATAAGTTTGAAAAAGAACCCATCGGTTTTTTGTTTAAAAACTTTTTGTTGGGAGCAACAGCTAGTATTTTAATCACCTCAATTTTAGGTGGAATACTTTCTGCAATAATACCAATTACCGATGTGAAAAGTATTTTTCAAATGTTTGTCAAAGCATTCTTTGTTGTTGCTTTGGTAGAAGAGTTTTCTAAATATATTATTGTTAGGTATTACGCTCAAAAGAACAAAGAATTTAACGAGCCTTTTGATGGCATTGTTTATGCAGTAATGGTTTCTATGGGTTTTGCTGCCTTAGAAAATATACTATACACTTTTCAGTACGGAGTTTCCACTGGTTTGGTAAGGGCATTTACCGCAGTACCTGCACATGCAACTTTTGCTATTTTAATGGGTTATTTTATGGGGAAAGCAAAATTTTCTACCAATAGATTACAATTAAATATGATAGGGCTTTTATTAGCAACTTTATTTCATGGTGAGTATGATTTCTTTTTGTTTATCAACTTTATTCCAGGGATTTCTGTAGGCGCATTTTTGTCTCTTTTTGTGGGATTGTTTTTGGCTAAAAAGGCAATTAAAGTACATCAGAGAAATTCAAATTTTAGAAAAGAAATAAATAGCTAGCAATTACTGATTTACCGCCATTGCTGCACCAATAATACCAGCTTCATTCTGAGATTGTGCGGGTACAATAGGGAAATCAACATTTATTTCTCCAATAAATTTTTCTGATTTCTTACTTGCTCCACCTCCAATAATAATTAAATCTGGAGATAATAATAGTTTTAGATGATTAAAATATTTATCTAACCTTTTACCCCATTTTTTTCTACTAAGACCATCTCTTTTCCTAGCTCCATCAGATGCGTATTTTTCAAAGATCTCACCATCTTTATGTAAAACATGGCCAAATTCTGTATTTGGTAATAGTTTTCCGTTTAAAAATAATCCGGAGCCAATACCAGTACCAAGAGTAATCATAATTACAGTCCCTTTTACACCTTTTCCTGCACCAAAATGTATTTCTGCCAAACCAGCAGCATCTGCATCATTTACAACCGAAAAATTATTTCCTGTGTGTTTTTTAAAAAGAGCATCAACCTGAACACCTTTCCATGTTTCATGTAAATTCCCTCCTGACAAGCATTTACCATGATGTAATGGTGTTGGAAAACCACAACCAACCTCTCCTTTCCAATTAAAATGAGTAATTAGTTCTTTGATAGCTTTTGCTACCGCTTCTGGGGTTGCAGGTTTGGGTGTAGGGATTCTATGTCTTTCACCGACAAGTTTCCCCGTTTTTATATTTACAATAGCTCCTTTAATACCTGAACCACCAATATCTATTCCTAAAATTGTCATATTTTTTAGTTTGTATTTATTTTAAAACTTCTTCAATAATTTTCCCTGTAGCACCATTAGGAAACTCAATTTGTAATAAATTTGAAATAGTTGGTGCAATATCTATG
>CAZZNK010000074.1:0-11667 GCA_964655585.1 uncultured Flavobacteriaceae bacterium | reverse complement strand
TATCTACAGTGAAAGATAGTGTAGAAAATAAGACTATAAAAGCCATTAAAAAAGATACTGTTTTATGCAAAAATTGTTTCATACTAAGTACAAAATTACAATTTTAAATCTTAATACCTTGTTAAAATTATCTTTTGCTTAATTTTTGATAATAAAATGCGGGTAATAAAATCAATAAAAATAATGGGTGAATGATAAATCTACGCACATAAAAGGGAAATAAATATCCTGATACAAATTCTCCTCTCAGCTGAAAAACAAAGACAGTAATTAATACCATAAAAGCTACCATACAAAAGAAACCAGCAAATTTTAGATAATCTTTTCTTTGAAAGAGCATCCAAATAATTCCTAAAGAAATAAGCGTATTTAGGGCGTACCTAAATAGCATATCTACAATTAGTCTCCAAGTATTAATTTTTGGTATTGTGGTGTATAGATAATCATTTTGAAAATAAACAATTAACGGGTCGTAAAATAGTTTTGATGAAAATGCCCGAACTAATATCAGCAGAAAAAAAAGAAAAACCACAATACTGTATCTTATTATTTTCATCCTTTTTTATAATTAGAAAATTGACGTACCCAAATTACCCACAATAAAAATATAGTTCCATAAATAATAGCAGGAAACAATAAGTTATGCAATATCTCTTGGTGGCTTGGGTATTTATGCAACAAAATTGTTAATATTGCGATTCTTACAATATTGATTCCGTAAATAAATAAGCTCCCGAAAACGGAATATAAAATTGTTGCTTTTAAAGATCCTGAAAATGCTACAATAAAAGCAACAAATAAAATAATGAGACTTATTGAGTTACACCCTTCAATTACCCTTGCAACGTATTGATTATTTACTAATAACTTAATTGACATTTCTTTTTTATGCTGTAAATAATCTACATCGTACTTTAAAAAATTTAAAAGCCCTGACGTATGTTTTGCTACAGTATTTGTTATCGGTGCACAAGAAAAACGTCCCTCTACTTGCTGTTCGTTTTTTAAATAAAACGAATACATAGCAGAAAACATAAAGTAAGTTATAAAAAACTTACTTAAAAAAATGATGCTATTTTTATGCCTTTTCACAATAGAATTTATTTTATTTGCATTCTTAATACTAGCGAATATACAAAATAATGAAGATAGATTTTTTAAAAAAAGGGATTGATGCTATTTTTAAATCAGCCAACACAAAAGAAAAAAAATTACAACAAATATGTGATTTTTTAGCTTCTGAAATTTCATATTACGATTGGGTTGGGTTTTATTTTAAAAACGGTACAAAAAACGAATTAAAATTAGCACAATTTTCTGGCGAAGAAACCGAGCATACTATTATTCCATTTGGAAAAGGAATTTGCGGTCAAGTAGCTTTGAGTAACCAGAATTTTGTAGTTCAAAATGTTTCTGAACAAGATAATTATATCTCTTGTGGATGGAAAGTGAAATCTGAAATTGTGATTCCTATTTTTAAAAATGATAAAAATATTGGTCAAATTGATATTGATTCACATACAAAAAATCCTTTTTCTAAAGATGATGAAGCCCTTTTAGAATATGTTTGCCATAAAACTGCTATTATTTTATAGAAAAAATTGATTGCCTGCTTTTTTTTACTTACTTTAGCCTTCTAATTTTATGAATCATTAGCCCCCTAATAATGAAAAACACAGAATACACTTCATCTGTTGCTACAAATTATCGTAGCAACCACTCACAAACTTTAAAACAAAAAAATTTCATTAATAGACTCATAACATGGTTTAGGGAGTTTCTAGATAATGCCGAATAATTACTTTAAATATGAAAAAAACATCCCCCATCTTTTTTCTTAAATATCTGCTCTTTCAAAAAAAACAGATATCTAACAAGAAATTCCGAAATTACAATACTTTGGTTGCCAATTTTAAAATGAAAATTGAAACTAAATAAAGTTTTTTTATTCAAAAAAAAGATATTGCATTTACTATTCTGTTTTAGTAGATTTGTGTGCTTAACAACACACTAAAAAATGAGCAACACAAAACCTATTAAATCAGCATTGATTTCTGTTTTCCACAAAGACGGATTAGCGCCAATTGTAAAAAAGCTAAGTGCCTTAAATGTTACTATCTATTCTACTGGTGGTACAGAAAAATTTATAAAAGATTTAGGAATTGACGTAATTCCTGTTGAAGATGTTACCTCCTATCCTTCTATTTTGGGCGGACGTGTAAAAACTTTACATCCAAAAGTTTTTGGAGGGATTTTAAACAGACAAGACCATAAAGGTGATGTTTTAGAAATGGAAACCTATCAAATACCACAAATAGATGTGGTTATTGTAGATTTGTATCCCTTTGAAAAAACTGTAGCAAGCGGATCATCCGAAGAAGATATTATTGAAAAAATTGATATTGGTGGCATCTCATTGATTAGAGCTGCAGCAAAAAACTATAAAGATGTTCTCTGTGTTTCTTCTGTAGATGATTACTCAGCATTTTTACAACTCATTTCTGAAAATAACGGAAGTACTACATTAGCTGATAGAAAACATTTTGCAGCTAAAACATTCAATGTATCTTCTCATTATGACAGTGCTATTTTTAACTACTTTAACAAAAACCACGAAATAGCGTCTCTAAAAATTAGCGAACCAAAAGGGCAAGTTTTACGCTACGGAGAAAACCCGCATCAGAAAGGTTTTTTCTTTGGAGATTTAGATGCTATGTTTGACAAATTAAATGGCAAAGAATTATCATACAACAACTTACTAGATGTAGATGCTGCGGTAAATTTAATGTTAGAGTTTAAAAACGAAACACCAACATTTGCCATCTTAAAACACAACAATGCTTGTGGTTTTGCACAGCGAGATAGCATTTACCAAGCATATACCGATGCGCTTGCAGGAGACCCAACATCAGCATTTGGTGGAATTTTAATTTCTAACACAACGATTGACGCAAAAACTGCTACTGAAATTCATAAATTATTCTGTGAAGTTGTAATTGCTCCTTCTTTTGATGATGAAGCTCTAGCTATTTTAAAAGGAAAGAAACATAGAAGAATTTTATTACAAAAAGAAGTAGAACTATCAAGCACAAGTGTTAGAACATGTTTAAACGGAGTGTTGGTGCAAGACAAGAATTTTAAAACAGATACTGAGCAAGATATTTCTTATGCAACTAACAATAAACCAACTAAAAATGAGTTAGAGGATTTATTATTCGCTTCTAAAATTTGTAAGCATACCAAATCGAACACCATTGTTTTGGTAAAAAACAAACAATTATGTGCAAGCGGAACAGGACAAACTAGTAGAATTGACGCACTAAACCAAGCTATTGCAAAAGCAAATCATTTTAATTTTAATTTAAATAATGCAGTTATGGCAAGTGATGCTTTTTTTCCGTTTCCAGATTGTGTAGAAATTGCAGGTAATGCTGGTATTAAAAGCGTTATTCAACCAGGAGGATCTATAAAAGATCAACTAAGTATTGATTATTGCAACAAACATAATATTGCAATGATTTTTACTGGAACTAGACATTTTAAACATTAAAAAAAGAACATATTTTCTTGAATGCAATTTTACCAAAGAAAATCAGTAACTTTGTAAGATTACATTAACTAGAATACACTAAAACAAAAATATCTTTATGGGTTTTTTCGATTTTATGACGGAGGATATTGCAATCGACCTAGGAACAGCAAATACATTAATTATCCATAACGGAAAAATTGTGATTGACAGCCCTTCTATTGTTGCTAAAGACAGGTTGACTGGGAAAATTATTGCCATTGGGAAAGAAGCAAACCTAATGCAAGGAAAAACGCATGAAAATATCAAAACAATACGACCTTTAAAGGATGGTGTTATTGCAGATTTTCAAGCATCCGAAGAGATGATTAAAGAGTTTGTTAAACAAATTCCATCCATAAAAAAGAAACTATTTCCACCTTCATTACGAATGGTTATCTGTATTCCTTCTGGTATTACCGAAGTAGAAAAACGTGCGGTAATAGATTCTGCTCGCCATATGAATGCTAAAGAAATTTATTTGATTTTTGAACCAATGGCAGCTGCTATTGGTGTTGGTATTGATATTATGGAGCCGAAAGGAAATATGATTATTGATATAGGTGGAGGAACTACAGAAATAGCTGTAATTGCATTGGCGGGTATTGTTTGTGACCAATCTGTAAAGGTTGCAGGAGACTTGTTTACAAATGATATTATGTACTATATGCGTACACAGCACAACTTGTATGTTGGCGAAACTACTGCAGAAAAAATTAAGATTACTATTGGAGCAGCAACTGAAGATTTAGATACTCCGCCAGAAGATATGTTAGTTCAGGGTAGAGATTTATTAACAGGAAAACCAAAACAAGTACAAGTTTCTTATAGAGAAATTGCCAAAGCACTAGACAAATCTATTTTGAGGATTGAGGATGCTGTGATGGAAACTTTATCTAAAACTCCGCCAGAATTAGCAGCTGATATTTATAATACAGGTATCTATTTAGCAGGTGGCGGTTCTATGTTAAGAGGCTTAGACAAACGCTTGTCAAGAAAAACAGATTTACCTGTTTATGTTGCAGAAGACCCTTTAAGAGCGGTTGTAAAAGGAACAGGGATTGCTTTAAAAGAATTAGAAAAATACAAGAGTGTTTTGATAAAATAACACTTAAAGAGTATGCAGCAAATTATTTTCTTTTTACAGAAATACAAATACTTTTTGTTTTTCTTAATTTTAGAATTCATTGCTGTTTTTTTAATGATTAATAATCATGCTTTTCATAAAAGTAAGTTTGTAAATTCTGCAAATGCTATTACGGGAGGTTTTTATCAGAAAGCAACAAATCTTTCTGATTATTTATCTCTAAACAAGAGAAATAACGAGTTGATACTTGAAAATAACAACTTGAAAAATCAACTTCAAAGATTCCTTTCTAAAAAAGACACAATAATTACTACAACAGTAATAGATACCTCAACTATTTATCAAAAATACGTTTATTTTAGTGCGAAAATCATTAAAAATGATTATCACAAATTTTATAATTTCTTAACAATTAACCGTGGAAAAAAACAAGGTGTTACAAAAGAAATGGCCGTAATTAATAACAATGGAATAATAGGTATTACTGAAACATCTACCCCAGACTACACTAGAGTTCAGTCTATATTAAATTTAAAAAGTAAAATTAATGCTCGGTTAAAAAACAGTTCGCATTTTGGTACATTGATTTGGAACGGTAAAGACTACAATGTTGTACAATTAACAGACCTACCAAGACAAGCGCAAATAAAAAAAGGTGACACAATTTTAACAGGAGGGAAGTCTACTATTTTTCCTGAAGGAATTTTGATAGGAAGCGTTGTAAACATTACGCAAAATAATACCGATAACAATAGTATAGATATTCGGTTATTTAATGATATGAGCAATATAAACAATGTATATGTTATTCGTAACCTATATAAAGCTGAAATAGAATCTTTAGAAAACAACAGAAATGAGTAAAAAATTACATTTCATACTACTCTTTTTTTTCCTACTATTCTTACAAGTTTTTGTGTTGAATAATATTCATTTTCTTGGATACATTAATCCCTATATTTATATTGTATTTGTATTTTTTTATCCTTTGAAAAAAAATCGATATTCTGTTTTATTAGCTTCATTTTTATTAGGATTATTTGTCGATTTTTTTTCAGATTCAGGCGGTGTTCATGCATTCTCAATACTGTTTATCGCCTATATTAGGTTGTTTTTTGTAAAAGTGATTTTTCAAAAATCTGAAACAGATTTCCTGCTTTTTAATTTACGATTAGAGCCTTTTGGGAAAGTTTTTAACTATGTTGTAATTTTAACCGTAGTACATCATTTTCTATTATTTTCATTAGAAAGTTTTAGTTTTCAAAACCTTGGAAACATATTTTTAAACACTTTATTTTCAAGTATTTTTACATTATTTTTATTCTTTTTAGGAACCTATATTTTTAGTAAAAAACAGTAATGAAAAGAAGCTTCCTTTTATATTTTCTAGTTACTTTAATCGGTTTTATTCTAATCGGAAAATTGTTTCATCTTCAAATCTTAAAGAATAAAACTTACAACACACCTATTAATAGTGCTGCTATAAAAACTGAGTTTGATTACCCAGAGCGTGGGTTTATATATGATAGAAATGGAGAGTTACTGGTTGCCAATCAACTTTCTTATGATGTAATGATTATCCCAAATAAAGTTATGCCTCTTGACACTTTAGAGTTTTGTTCTTTATTAAAAGTTGATGTAAAGAGTTTTAAAAAACGATTTCAAAAGGCAAAAAAATACGCACCATGGCTTCCTTCTGTTTTTTTAAAACAATTATCAAAAGAAGATTTTGCTTTTTTACAAGAAAAATTACACAAATACAAAGGTTTTTTTATTCAGAAAAGAATTATCAGAAACTATCCTATAAAATCTGCTGCCAATGTTGTAGGTTATATTAGCGAAGTAAATGATGCTATTATTAAAAGAGACAATTATTACAAACAAAGAGATTTTATTGGAGCTCGGGGAGTAGAAAAAGAATACGAAACAGTTTTAAGAGGTACAAAAGGCGTAAAATATTTACAGAAAAACAATCGAAACCAAATTATAGGAGCTTATAAAAATGGAATATATGATACACTTCCTATAAACGGAAAAGATATTACCTTAACTATTGATAGCAAACTGCAACAATACGCAGAAAGATTAATGGCAGGAAAACGTGGAGGAATTGTTGCTATTGAACCATCATCTGGAGAGATTTTAGCCTTGGTAACAGCACCGTCTTACGACCCGAATTTAATGTCGGGAAGAAAACGTTCTAAAAATTCTGTAAGACTATTTGGAGACAAAGCCAACAAACCAATGATGGACAGAGGGTTGCAAGCAATTTACTCACCAGGATCTCCTTTTAAAATGATGAATGCCTTAATTGGTTTACAAGAAAATGTAATTACCGAGCAAACATCTTTTTATTGTTACCACGGATATCGTTACGGAAAAAGAAAGCATGAATTTATGGGATGCCACTGCGGTATTGTAGGTCGTCCAATAAAACTACAAACTGCTATTTCTAAATCTTGTAATAGTTATTTTGCGAATACCTATAAACGCATCATAGAAAAAGGAGAGAATTCATCAAAAGGAATGGATAATTGGAATAAACATGTTACAAGTTTTGGTCTTGGAAATTATTTAGGATACGACTTACCCTCTGGTCAGAAAGGGTTAATTCCTAACGGAAAATATTACGATAGTCGCTACAAATATACTTGGAATGCATCTACAACAATTTCTAACGCCATCGGTCAAGGAGAAGTGCTCACTACCCCTATTCAGCTAGCAAATTTTACAGCTGCAATTGCCAATAAAGGTTTTTTTTACACACCACATATCATCAAAAAAATTGGTGTAGAATTTATTACAGATTCTACCTATACAATTCCTAAAAAAACAACGATTGATACAAAACACTTTACACCAATTATTGAAGCAATGCAGAAAGTATTTACCAAAGGAACTGCTAGTGCAAGTAAAGTAGAAGGTATTGAAATTTGTGGAAAAACAGGAACTGTAGAGAATTTTATTAGAATTGATGGTGCAAAGTTTCAGCTACCAGATCACTCTATTCTAGTCGCTTTTGCTCCTAAAGACAATCCTAAAATTGCGTTGGCAGTTTTTATAGAAAATGGTGGCTATGGCTCTGTTATTGCTGCCCCAATTACAAGTTTACTTATTGAAAAATACTTGAATAAAAAAATTAGTAAGAAAAGGAAATGGGTAGAAAAAAATATGCTAAACCTAAGTTTACAGGATATTTACGATAAACAAGTTCAAAAACTAATAAAAAATTGAGACAAGAAAAAAATAATATTTTTTTAGGGGTAGATTGGGTTTTAATACTCCTATTTATATTGCTTGTTAGTTTTGGGTGGATAAATATCTATGCCGCTTCACAAACAGAAACACAAGGACATATCTTAGATTTCTCAACAAGATATGGCAAACAATTACTTTGGATGCTTCTTTGCATTCCGCTAATTATTCTCATTCTCTTTTTCAATGCCAAATTTTACGAACGATTTGCAAGTATTTTTTATCTTTTTTCTTTACTCTTACTTGCAGGTTTATTTGTTTTTGGAAAAACGATAAATGGAGCAACCTCTTGGTATCATATTGGTAGCATGAGTCTACAACCATCTGAGTTTGCAAAAGCTTTTACAGCTTTGGCTGTTGCAAAATTATTGAGTGACAGACAGTATAATTTAAAACTTATTAAAAATCAGATAAAGGCATTTATTGTTGTTTTTTTTCCAGCTGTACTCATTCTTTTTCAACCTGATGCAGGTTCTGCATTGGTCTATGTAGCTTTCTTTTTTGTATTAAACAGAGAAGGTTTAACACTTAATTATATTCTATTAGGCCTCTCAACAATTACACTTTTTATATTCACTATTTATTTTGGAACAACTTTTGTTCTTATCCTATTACTTAGCCTTATTACAATCATTTCTATTTATAAAATTTATAAAGGAGGCAATCATTTTTTGCGTTTTAACTGGCTTAAAGTTTTAGGCGTGTATCTTACCGTTGGATTGTTTATTTTCTTTTCTGATTTTACATATACTAACGTTTTTAAACAACATCATAGAGATCGATTTGAAGTTTTATTGGGTAAAAAAATTGATAATCAAAATATTGGATATAATATTCATCAATCAGAATTAACCATCAGTTCTGGTGGTTTTTGGGGTAAAGGATTTTTACAAGGAGAAAGAACCCAAGGAAAATTTGTGCCTGAACAAGATACTGATTATATTTTTAGCACTGTTGGCGAAGAATGGGGTTTTTTAGGAAGTAGCCTTGTTATTCTTTTATTTATGTTTCTTATTTATCGAATTATCTATTTGGCAGATACACATAATAATAAATTTGGACGAATTTATGGCTACGGATTAGCCTCTATCCTATTTTTTCATGTTACTTTAAATATAGGAATGGTTATTGGCTTACTACCAACAATCGGGATCCCGCTACCCTTTTTTAGTTATGGTGGTTCTTCTTTATGGGGCTTTACATTGCTACTTTTTATCTTTATTCGCTTAGATGCACATAAAGATTACGATTGGTAAAAACAGCTTATTTTTATTTATCATCCTTAGAAAAATCATCTATAACATTTTTAATTACAGCATCCATTCGTTCTGAGTTTGTATCATATTTTAAACTGATTGAATCTTTTCCAGGAAACTGCTCTACCATTAAGGTTGATGATGGGAAAGCAAAATCGATACCTAATTCTTTTGCCAATTTAATAATAGCAATATGCAATCTATGTTTTGAAGATTGCTCTACATTCCAATCTAAACTTTTAAAATACACATTTACCATAATTAACAATGCTGAATCTCCGAACCCATTAAACTCTACATTGTAAGAATCTGACTTTGTTTCTGGATGTGCAATAATAATCTCTTTTACTCCTTTTACAAACGCTTCAATCAATTCTGGTGGCGTATCGTATCGAATTCCTAAATTAGTTCTATACCTTCTAAACAAGCGTAAACCTTTATTATTTACTACAATTTCAGACAATTTACTATTCGGAATTTGAAAAATAGAAGTATCGGCAGCTCTAATTCTACTCGATCTAAAACCAACTTTTTCTACGGTACCTACAACATTTTCTGCTTCAATCCAATCGCCAATATGAAAAGGTTTGTCTAAAAAAATCATAAACGTACCAATCAGGTTTTTTACGGTATCTTGTGATGCTAATGCGAACGCAATACCTCCTATTGACACTCCTGCAATAAGTGTTGTTGTATTGACACCAAATAATGTGAGTAGTTTTAAAAAACCTAAAACAACAACCAATCCTGTTAAAAAATTATCTAAAACTGGCACTAGCTGATCATCTAATTTTCCGTGAGTTCTTTCGGTAAACTCTGCATACACTCGCATTAACACTTGCACTAATTTTAAGAAAACATAAATCCAAAAAATGGTTGCTGCAATATGCAATCCTAAAAACACCCAAGTATTAATTTTTAAATTGAATTGTAATGATGGAAAAATAGTTTCTATAAATACTATTGCCGCTAGTAAACTTATTGGGTGCGATAACTTTTTTAACACTTTATCTACCTCTAAATTTTTACTGTGTGTAATTTTATATTGTATTTTTTGAAACACAAAAAACACTACTTTCTTTACAAAGAAAAACATTAAAAATGCTGCTAACAATAAGATAATAGTAGCTATAAACTGCCAAAGCTCAATACCAAATACTTTTTTATAGCCTACATTCGGAATTATTTTTTGTACCCTTTGTATATACCACGGAAAAACATCATTATAAATAGCATCTATACTTCTAATTGTTTCGGAAGAATAATACCACTTATCGCCTGTTTTCTCCACATAAATCTGTGGCATTCTATTAGGAAATAACACATATTTATACACGCTTACATAACCAATTGTATCATTATAATTCGAGTTATTTGGTATTTTATTAAACTCTACAAATAAGCCCTTACCATCTAATACTTTTTTAATTTTAATCGCTTTTTCAATGGCTTTTTCTTCTGATAAACCATAAATAGTTGCTGCTGCTTTTTCTGGTTGATAAGAATCTGGCTGTAAAAAATATAAATGTGTGTATACTGTAGCATTCGGATTACTTAGATTTACTTTTACAGTATCTTTAGTATTTTCTTGGGCAAAAATTGTAAAAGAAAAGAAGAATAGTAAAATCAGTAGGTTTTTCATGAGTATGCTGTTAATCATCTATTAAAAGAAAAGAAAGGCCAAATTTAAACCTTTTCATACTTTATTTGTCATAGAAGTATAAAATAATTAAATATCTCATAAAATGAAAAAAACAATAAGCATCTTAGTTTTAGTATTTGCAATTACATTTACTACACAAGCCCAAAAAAGACATCACAAAAAAGGAATGCAAGATTTTACGGTAGCACAACAAACAACGTTGGCTGTAAAAAAAATGACATTAAAATTAGATTTGACCGAAAAACAGCAACGCCAAATTAAACCACTTCTTGCTCAAAAAATTGCTGCTAAAAAGGCAATGCATCTAAAAATGAAAGCAAAAAAAGCTACTGCTAAAAAATTACCTACTGATGAGCGTTACCAAATGATGAACAATCGTTTAGACAAAAAAATTGCTTTTAAAAAACAAATGAAACGTATTTTAAACGAAGAACAGTTTAAAAAATTTAAAAAAACAGCTGCTCGTAAAAGCAAAAAGTTTAAAAAGAAAGGAATGAGAAAAAAAATGATGCACAAAAGGAAAATGCAACGTAAAACAAAAAAAAATAAAGAATAAAGAATAAAGAATAAGTTAGTTCAGTTTATTTGCTTGTAACAAAAAACACCTTCAAAAAAAGGGTGTTTTTCCCCTTTTGCAAAATTATAAACAACTATATATTTGGTGTTTATAATTAAAACCCTTAACTTTATATACTTATGAAAACAGCAAAACAGCAAAACAGCAAAACAGTTTAACCTTTTAAAACAGGTACTCCTTTTCTTTATGGTAACTTTATTAGTATCGAGTTGTGAGAATGAAGAAGAAATTAATTATTTTAGCAACAGCCCCAAAGTATCT
>CAZZNK010000073.1:0-11772 GCA_964655585.1 uncultured Flavobacteriaceae bacterium | reverse complement strand
AATAATAATACTAATTTCTTCATTTTAATGGATTTAATTTTTTTGCAAAATTACAATTTTATTTGTTTTAGTAACTAATAAAATAATAATAAATCTAATTTAGTCTGTAGTTTATAATTATTACAAAATACGTCGTATAGCTATTTTACTAAATAATATCAATGATGCTTTTTTAAATAATTGTATTTTTGCAATTCGCTTTTAAATCAACTATGATATGAGTAACAAGAGAATGAATAGAGAAGCTTTACGTTATCACGAAAAACCAAAGCCAGGAAAAATAGAAGTAGTACCAACCAAAAAGCATGTATCGCAAAGAGATTTATCTTTAGCATATTCACCAGGAGTAGCAGTTCCTTGTTTGGAAATAGATAAAAATCCAGATGATGTGTATAAATATACTGCCAAGGGTAATTTGGTAGGAGTTATTTCAAATGGTACAGCAGTACTAGGTTTAGGAAATATTGGAGCGCTAGCTTCCAAGCCTGTTATGGAAGGAAAAGGTTTGTTGTTTAAAATTTTTGCAGATATTGATGTTTTTGATATTGAATTAGACGCAACAGATATAGATAAATTTGTAGAAACTGTAAAAGCAATTGCCCCAACTTTTGGAGGTATTAATTTAGAAGATATCAAAGCTCCAGAAGCTTTTGAAATAGAACGCAGGTTAAAAGAAGAACTCGATATTCCTGTAATGCATGATGATCAACATGGAACCGCCATTATATCATCCGCAGCCTTAAAAAATGCTATTGAAATTGCCGAAAAAGATATTACAAAAGTAAAAATTGTGGTAAACGGAGCAGGTGCTGCCGCTATTTCTTGTACAAAACTATACCTAAAAATGGGTGTACAAAGAAAAAACGTAGTAATGTGCGATAGTAAAGGTGTTATTAGAAAAGATAGAAGTAATTTAACACCACAAAAAGAAAATTTTGCTACTACAAAAGACATCAATACATTAGAAGAAGCAATGCACAATGCAGATGTTTTTATTGGTTTATCAAAAGGAAATATGGTAACACCAGCAATGTTGTTGTCTATGGCAAAAGATCCAATTGTATTTGCATTGGCAAATCCAGATCCAGAGATTGAATATGATTTAGCGGTAGCTACAAGAGATGATATTATCATGGCAACAGGTAGGTCAGACCATTCTAACCAAGTAAATAATGTACTCGGTTTTCCGTTTATTTTTCGTGGAGCCTTAGATGTAAGAGCCACCAAAATTAATGAAGAAATGAAAATGGCAGCGGTACATGCACTCGCAGATTTGGCGAAGAAAACAGTGCCAGAGCAAGTAAATATTGTGTATGATGAGGTAAGTTTATCTTTCGGTAGAGAGTATATTATTCCGAAGCCATTTGATCCTAGGTTGATTTATGAAATTCCGCCTGCAATAGCCAAAGCGGCAATGGATTCTGGTGTAGCATTAGAACCTATTGAAGATTGGGAGAAGTACAGAAATGAATTGATGGATCGTTCAGGTACTGGAAGTAAAGAAATTAGGTTGTTACATAACAGAGCTAAAAGAGATCCTAAGACAATAGTTTTTGCAGAAGCAGATCATTTAGACGTTTTAAAAGCAGCGCAAAGAGTACATGATGAAAAAATAGGAAAACCAATTTTATTAGGAAACAAAGAAATTATTTTAGAGCTTAAAGAAGAAATTGGCTTTACTGCAGATGTGCCTATTAGAGATCCTAAAACAGATGAAAACAAATCATGTAGAGAGCGTTTTGCATTGGCATATTGGGAAAAAAGAAGACGAAAAGGAATTACTTTATTAGAGGCGCAAAAATGGATGCGAGAGCGTAATTATTTTGCGGCGATGATGGTAAATGAAGGAAAAGCAGATGGGTTAATTACAGGATATTCAAGACCGTACCCATCCGTAGTAAAACCAATTTTAGAACTGATAGAAAAAGAAAGAGGTGTTTCTCGTATTGCTGCTACAAGTTTAATGTTAACCAAACAAGGACCTGTTTTTTTATCAGATACAACTATTAATATCAATCCAACGGCAAAAGAATTAGCAAAAATATCGCAATTAACTAGCGGAATTGCAAGAATGTTTGGTATGAAACCCAATGTAGCGATGCTTTCTTTTTCTAACTTTGGATCTTCAAAATCAGAAAATTCAAAAAAAATCAAAGAAGCAGTTTCGTATATTCATCGTTATTTTCCAAATGTTATCGTTGATGGCCCTTTACAAGCAGATTTTGCATTGAGTCCAGAAATGTTAGCAAAAGAATTTCCGTTTTCTAAATTAAATGGAAAAAAAGTAAACGTACTGATTTTCCCGAATTTAGACGCAGCAAATATTACCTATAAATTAATGAAACAGTTAGATAAAGTAGAATCTATTGGGCCTATTATTTTAGGGTTGAGCAAACCTGTACATATTTTACAATTAGGTGCAAGTGTAGATGAAATGGTAAATATGGCAGCTGTTACAGTAGTTGATGCACAAGAGAAGGAAAAAAGAAGGGCAAGAAACAAATAAAATTCCTACATTACAAGTATTATAAAATTGTAAAAGAATGATTACACAAATTAGAGGACGTTTGGTAGAGAAAAACCCAACACATGTTGTGGTAGATTGTAACGGAGTGGGGTATTTATTACACATTTCATTACAAACTTTTGCTGCTTTACCAGACGATGAAGCTATTATTTTATATACGCATTTATCGGTTAGAGAAGATGCTCATACGTTATTTGGTTTTATTGATAAAACAGAAAGAGCTGTTTTTAAACTACTAATTTCGGTATCTGGGGTTGGTCCTAGTATTGCCAGAACTATGTTGTCATCAATGTCGTCAGAAGAAGTGCAACAAGCTATTGTATCAGAAAATGTGGCGTTAATTCAATCTGTAAAAGGTATTGGAGCCAAAACGGCACAACGAGTTATTATAGATTTAAAAGATAAAATGTTAAAAACTTTTGATCTTGATGAAGTTTCTGCTGTTGCAAACAATACTAGTAAAGAAGAAACGTTATCTGCATTAGAAGTTTTAGGCTTCCGAAGAAAGCAATCTGAAAAAATTGTAAATGCAATTTTAAAAGAGCATCCAGAGGCTAAAATTGAAGAGTTGATTAAAATGGCATTAAAGAATTTGTAGTTACTTGAAAAGGTTTATAAAAAATAACATCCTTCTATTGCTTTTGTTTGCCTTTATGGCAAACTTTCATGCTTTTGGACAAACTACAAATCAGCAACAAGACACCTTAAAATTAAGATACAATTTTAGGAACACTCAAAATGGAGGATTATTTTTAAAAGATCCATCAAAAATGCATATTGTGTTTGATAAGGAGTTAAACAAGTATGTATTAGTAGAGAAAATAGGAGATTACTATGTAAGAACGCCTATTTTTATGACACCAGAAGAATACAAAAAATATCGTTTACAACGCGATATGTTACAGTATTTCAAAACAAAAGTGAGTGCAACAAATAGCAAGCGGAAAGGTGCAAAAGATGCACAAAAAAACTTACTACCAACGTACTATGTAAATTCAAAATTTTTTAGTTCTATTTTTGGAGGAAATACCGTAAAAGTTACTCCAACAGGTAGTTTGAATTTAAAAATGGGATTTATCTACCAAAAGACTGACAATCCTCAATTATCCGAAGAAAACAGAAGTAGTTTTACGTTTGATTTTGATCAACAAATCAATGCAAGTATTATTGCAAAAGTAGGAGAACGTTTAAAAATTACGGCGAATTACGATACGCAATCTACTTTCGATTTTCAGAACTTAATAAAATTAGAATATACGCCTACAGAAGATGATATTATTCAAGAAATAGATGCGGGTAATATCTCTATGCCGATTAAAAACTCGTTGATAAATGGAGCACAAAGTTTGTTTGGTGTAAAGGCGAGATTAAAATTTGGGAATACGAATATTACAGCCGTTTTCTCTCAACAAAATTCAGAAAGTAAAACAGTAGTTGCTAAAGGAGGAGCATCTATTGAAGAGTTTGAATTTAGAACTACGGATTATGATAATGATAGACACTTTTTTTTATCGCAATATTTTAGAGAAACCTATGCCAATTCGTTAAAGAGATATCCACTTATTAGTAGTCCAGTTACAATTACTAGAATAGAAGTTTGGATAACGAATAGAAGCGCAAATACAGACGATTTTAGAAGTATTGTAGCCTTTGCAGATATTGGTGAAGCTAAAAACAATACAGCAGCATATTCTAATTATGTAAACAGTGCAGTACAGAATGTCAATCCTCCAACGGTAAATGTAAATGGAGCTACGGTAAATCTTCCTGCAAATCAGGCGAATAATTTAGCACCGTTTTTGGCAGCACAGACAGGTGGAATTAGAGATATAGGTACGGTAAACCAAACCCTAAATCAAAGTGTTTTTATGATGCAACAAGGAACAGATTATTCTGTGTTGCAAAATGCTAGAAAATTACAGCAGAATGAATTTACACTCAATCCGCAATTGGGTTATATTTCATTAGGTAGGCGGTTAGATGATGGAGAAGTATTAGCAGTTGCGTATGAATATACTGTGGTTGGTGCGAATGACCCGACAAACAACACAGGAACAACCACTTCTTTTAAAGTAGGAGAGTTTTCTAATGATGGTATTTTAGCTCCAAAAAACTTAGCAGTAAAACTATTACGAAGTGAAATTTTAACTACAAAACGGACTGTAGCAGGAGTTGAAGAAGGGTTTCCTACATGGAGATTGATGATGAAAAACGTGTACGCATTGGGCGCTTACCCGTTAGTACAAGATGGTTTTCGTTTTGAAATTCAATATAGAGATGACAATACAGGCATACCCTCTAATACCCTACAAAATGCACTAACTTCGGGTATTGCAAACAAACCTTTGTTACAGGTTTTACACCTAGATCAGTTAGATCAAAGTCAGTATCAAGCGGCAGATGGTTTTTTTGATTATGTAGAAGGAATTACAGTAAACTCACAAAACGGATATATTATTTTTCCAGAACCAGAGCCTTTTGGAGAAGATTTAGAAACACAATTTACAATACAATCTGATGTTGATACCTATGTTTTTAATGAGTTGTATTTAAATACCAAAGCGAATGCAAAGAATAATTATCAAAACAAAGATAAATATCTATTAAAAGGGTACTTTAAATCAGAGAGTAGTGGCGGAATCCCTATTGGAGCATATAACGTTCCAAGAGGTTCGGTAAAAGTTACCGCAGGAGGAAGACAATTGGTAGAAGGAGTAGATTTTGTGGTAGATTATTTAGCAGGAAAAGTACAAATAATAGACCCAGGTTTACAAGCTTCTGGTGTGCCAATACAGATATCAACAGAAAATAATTCATTATTCAATCAGCAGCGAAAAACTTTTATGGGTGTTGATATTGAGCATAAATTTTCTGATAAATTTATAGTTGGAGCAACCGTATTAAATATAGAAGAAAGACCAATTACACCTAAGGTGAATTTTGGAGGTGAACCTATAAATAACACCATGTTTGGGTTGAATGTAAATTATAGTACGGAAGTTCCTTTGTTTACAAAATGGGCAAATAAACTACCATTTGTAGATACTGATGCAGTATCTAATTTTTCGGTTAGAGCAGATATGGCATATTTATTACCTGGTACACCAAGTGGCATTGATGTAGCTGGCACAGCAACTTCTTATATTGATGATTTTGAGGCGGCACAAGTACCTATTAGTTTACTATCTCCGTTACAATGGCATACGGCAAGTACACCCCCAGTTTTTCAAAATCCGAATCCGCCAGTAACAGATTCGTTGAGCTATAACCATAAAAGAGCAAAGATAGCGTGGTATTCTGTAGATCAAATTTTTTACGGAGCAGGAAATACCCCAAATAATATCAATGCAGACGAACTATCTAGAGCAGAAACAAGACAGATTTCTTTTACAGAATTATTTCCGAACACCGAGTTAGATATTACACAAAATACTTTGGTAAGAACTTTAGATTTAGCGTATTACCCTGAAGAAAGAGGTCCTTATAATTTTGATAAAAATAATACGGTTGTGAATTCAGATCAAACCTTATCATTAACAAATCCGCAATCTCGTTGGGGTGGAATTATGCGTCCATTAACTACCAATAATTTTGATCAAGCGAATGTAGAATACATTCAATTTTGGTTGATGGATCCTTATGATAACTACTCAATAACCAACAAAGAAGGTTTGCCAAATGGTGTAGATCCTCAAATCCCCGCAAACCAAGTAGGAGATTTATATTTTAACTTAGGAAATGTTTCGGAGGATATTCATAAAGATGGATTTAAAATGTACGAAAACGGTTTGCCTGCAGACGGTTTAAAAGTAATTAATAATAATGTAAGAAGAAGTAATCTCTTCGGATATATTCCTTTCAACCAATCTATTTTATATGCTTTTGATGCTACCGATGGAGCAAGAGTAAACCAAGATGTTGGTTTAGATGGATTGAATGATGATGAAGAAAAAGTAGTCATCAATCAAAAATTAGGAGGTGCAAATATCTATTCTAATTTGAGTGATCCTGCGGCAGATAAGTTTCAGTATTTTAGAGGAAGCCGTTTAGATACGGAAAATGCATCTATTTTAAAACGCTATAAAAACTTTAACAATACCGAAGGTAATTCGCCAACGGCAAATCAATCTACAGAGTCATATCCTACATCATCAACCACGTATCCTGATGTAGAAGATATCAATAAAGATCAAACCATGAATACGGTTGAAAGTTATTTTGAGTACAAAATATCAATGAATAAAGCCGACTTGATAAAAGGTCAGAATTTTATTGTTGATGAAAAAACAACGACAGTTACTTTAAAAAACGGTTCAACACAGCAAACAAAATGGTATCAATTTAGAGTGCCAGTTAGAAGTGGAACAGCTATTAACGGAATTACAGATTTTAACAGCATTCGGTTTATGAGAATGTATGTAACCAATTTTAAAATGCCTATTGTATTGCGTTTTGGTGAGTTAGATTTAGTACGTGGAGATTGGCGTAGATATGTAAAAACCTTAGACCCAACGGTTGTGCCAGATGTTAATTTAACCCAAACAGAATTGAACGATTTTGAAGTGGGTGTGGTAAATATAGAGCAAAATGAAGGGCGTTATGTTGTGCCACCAGGAATTGAAAGAGAACGTTTACAAGGAAGCACTACGGTACAATTACAAAATGAGCAATCGGTTAGTTTAAAAATAACCGACTTGCCACAAAATAAAGTTCGGGCAATTTATAAAAACATCAGTGTAGATTTGCGTAGGTACAAACAATTAAAAATGTTTACGCACTTAGAACCTCTAATTGTAAATGGTGTTTCTGATGATGAACTAACAGCAATTATACGTTTAGGAAGTGATTTGAATGATAATTATTATCAAATAGAAATTCCTTTAAAAATATCTCCTAACGGAAGCCTTACTCCGTTAGATGTTTGGCCAGAAACTAATAATTTAGATACATCATTAGAAAGGTTTGGTAAAATTAAATTAGAGAGAGACGGACTCAATTTACCGATTAATCAATTATATCCCATTCCTACAGCAACTGATCCGAAAGAGTTGATTATTAGAGTAAAAGGAAATCCATCCTTAGCAAAAATAAGGACTATTATGTTGGGAGTTAAAAATACAGCCCCAACACCACGAAGTGCAGAAATTTGGTTTAACGAACTCCGTTCTGCAGGTTTTGATAATGATGGCGGTTGGGCAGCTGTAATTAATGCCGATGCAAATTTTGCAGATATTGCAAATGTTGCAGTTTCTGGTAGAATACAAACTATAGGTTTCGGAAATGTAGAAGATAGAGTAACTCAAAGAAGTTTAGAAGAAACCAAACAATATGATGTTTCTACAAGTATAGCATTAGGAAAAGTGCTAACACCAAAAAAATGGGGAATTCAAGTGCCAATGAGTTTTAGTTATGGCGAGGAGTTTAGAGACCCAAAATACGATCCGCAATACCAAGATGTAACACTTGCAGATGCCAAAGAGGTAAACCCGAATAGTAAATTTTCGGGTGATTATACCAAACGAACAAGTATTAGTTTTATCAACGTTAAAAAGAATAGAAATCCAGAATCTAAAAGGAAACCTCGTTTTTATGATGTAGAAAATTTATCGGTTTCTTATGCACATAACAAAGAGTTTCATAGAGATTATAATATTAAAAAATACATCAACGAAAGTGTAAGAGCATCGGCGAGTTATAATTACAGTTTTCAGCCAAAATTTTACGAACCGTTTAAGAATGTAAAAGGATTAAAAAGTAAATATTTACAATTAATTAGAGATCTTAATTTTAATCCGATACCAAAAACATTTGCAATCAATTCTTCGATTAATAGAAATTATAACGAGCAACAATCTCGAAATTTAGTTGCAGGTTTATCGCCTCAGCCAAAATTAACACAAAGACGCTTTCTGTTTGATTGGGATTATACCATTGCTTTAGATCTAACAAAATCGATATCTACTAATTTCAATGCCACCAATAGTTATATGTATGATACTTTTGGGAGCGGAGAAGAATTACAAATTTTTGATAATTTTTTCAATACAGGAAGACCAAATCATTATCATCAAAAATTAAATGTAACCTATAAATTACCGATTGATAAACTACCAATTTTAAACTTTATAAAAGCAGATATTGGCTATACTGCAGATTTTGATTGGCAAGCAACATCGCAAAGTTTTGTAGATAAAATAGGAAATGTAATACAAAATTCGAACACAAAAAACATCAACACAAACATCAATTTTGCAAAATTTTATAAAAAATTAGGGTTTCAGAAACTGTTACTTTCTAAAAATAAAAGAAGGAAACTAAAAAAAGGGGTACCAACATTAGGAGCGCCACCTTCTCCATCAAGAGTAAAGAAAAAGAAACTACCCTTAGGAAAAAGAATTTTAAAAGGAGTGTATGATGTAGTAACCTCAGTAAAAACAGGAAAAGTAAGTTATTCAGAAAATAACGGGCAATTATTACCTGGTTATACGCCAGAGTTTGGGTTTTTAGGAGGATCGCCCACAGCATTTGCTTTTGGTAGTCAAGTAGATATTAGAAACAAAGCTTTAGAACAAGGTTGGTTAGTAGCGCCAAGAACTGCTGGAGGTGAGTATTTTGCAAAAACCTATAGCAGAACGCATTATGAAAAATTAGACTATAACTTTACTGTAAAACCGTTTAAAGATTTTAATATTGATATAAGAGGAAACAGAATTTATACCAGAGATATTTCTCAGCAATTAGATATTAAAGACAACGGGAGTACTTTTGGTGAGATTGATTATAATATTGATGCTTTTCAAACAGGAAACTTTAGTACCAGTTACTCAATGATTGCAACTTCATTTACCAATGGAGATGTATTGTTTCAAAAAATGAAAGACAACAGAAGTTTAGTTTCTGCGAGATTAGGAGCTGAAAATGGAGTGAGTCCATCAGGTTTTGGTGTAAATAGCCAACAAGTATTGTTACCTGCATTTTTGGCGGCATATTCTGGTACAAGTCCGAATAAAGTAAGCACAGGGTTGTTTAAAAATATTCCTATTCCGAATTGGACGTTGCGTTACAACGGATTGATGAAGCTAAAATGGTTTAAGAAAAACTTTAGTAGTTTTACAGTATCACACGGTTACAAATCATTATATACAGTTTCTAGTTATACCAATAACTTACAATATGATGAGAATAATCCGTTTACAGTTACAAATTCTGCTGGTAATTTTGAACCAGAATTGTTAGTTACTGCGGTTAGTTTGGTTGATGACTTTTCTCCGTTGATAAAAGTAAATATGAAAATGAGAAACGCATTTTCTTTTAGCGGAGAGATTAAAAAAGATAGAACACTTACTTTAAATTTTAACAACAGTACCTTAACAGATATTAAAGGGATAGAATATGTCTTCGGGTTTGGGTACGTTATTAAAGACGTAAAGTTTAAGACAAGATTTACAGGAACAAAACAAACCTTTAAAGGCGATATTAATTTAAGAGCAGACATTTCTTTAAGAGAGAATTTGACTGTAATTAGATCAATAGATCTTGATAATAATCAAATTAGTGGCGGGCAAAAATTATTTTCTATAAAGTTTACTGCAGATTATAGATTAAATAGTAATTTAACGGCGTCATTTTATTACAATCATCAAATGTCTAAATATGCGATTTCAACCACATTTCCAAGACAAGCAATCAATGGAGGATTGAATATAATTTACAATTTAGGAAATTAATAAGAACAATAAATATAATAAAAAATGAACATTCCATCAGATTTAAAATACACCAAAGACCACGAGTGGATTAAAATTGAAGACAATGTAGCTACCATTGGTGTAACCGATTTTGCACAAGGAGAATTAGGAGACATTGTCTATGTAGATGTAGATACTTTAGACGAAACTCTAGAAATAGAAGAAGTTTTTGGATCTGTAGAAGCCGTAAAAACAGTGTCAGATTTGTTTATGCCTTTAGCAGGAGAAGTTATTGAATTTAATGAGGCTTTAGAAGATGAACCAGAATTGGTAAACAAAGATCCTTACGGAAACGGTTGGATGATTAAAGTAGAAATGTCTGACAATTCACAAATAGATGATTTATTAGATGCTGAAGCGTATAAAAAACTTATTGAAGGATAATCTCCTTTTTTTTGCAGTTTTTATCACCATTTTCATTGCTTTTTTAAGCTTGATGAAAGTGCCACATATTATTCCGTACAAAATAACGCATATAGATAAATTACAACATTTAACTGCGTATTTTGTACTAACACTTAGTTGGTTGTATGCCATAAAAAAAGTAGCTGTTGTTTTAAGTAGAAAATACATAATTGTAATAAGCTGTGTTTTTTATGGCATACTTCTTGAAGTTTTACAAATGACCCTTACTACATACAGAACTGCAGATTATTTAGATATGATAGCAAATTCTGTTGGAGTTGTATTAGCATTATTGATTTTTAATCATTTTTCAAAAAAAAATCAACTTATTTAATGTTAAGATTTGTAAAGAATATAATTATTTAAGTACATTAGCAAACTATTAAAAACTTTTTAGGATGGAAATCAAGAAAAACCCAAAGGCAAATTTAGAAAATTACAGTAAGTTATTTATACAACTAGGCTTAGTTTTGGCACTATTTATTACCTATGCAGCAATGGAGAACAAAACATATGATAAAACATATGCAGATTTAGGAAGCGCAAACATGAATGCAGATTTAGATGAAGAAGATATCATTACAAAACGTATTGAAGAGGTAAAACCTAAATCTACGCCACCGCCACCAACGCCAGAAAAAATAGAAATAGTAGAAGATGAGAAAGATGTTGAAGAAACTGTTATAAAATCTACAGAAACAGACGAAACCGAAGCCGTAGAGGTTGACGAAATAGAAGAAGTAGAAGAGGATGAAGAAGAAGTTGCAGATGTAAGTTTTATGATTATTGAAGATGTACCTGTATTTCCAGGTTGTAAAGGAAATAAAGCAAAATTAAAAAAATGCTTTAGTAAAAAAGTACAAAAGCATTTTTTAAGAAAATTTAATCAAGATTTACCTAATGAAGTAGGTTTATCTCCAGGAAAGAAAAAAGTATATATTGGCTTTAAAATTGATAGACAAGGTAATGTTGTAAATATTCAAGTAAGAGCACCGCACCCAAGAATTAAAAAAGAAGTAATTAGGGTAATGAAACAATTACCAAAAATGAAACCTGGTAAACAGAGAGGGAAACCAGTGGGTGTAAAATATA
>CAZZNK010000072.1:0-12018 GCA_964655585.1 uncultured Flavobacteriaceae bacterium | reverse complement strand
AAAAAATCACTACCTTTCAAAGATTAATTCTGTAACGCTATTTTAGGACGGCACACTGTAAAGAAAAAAAAGAGACATTATCTTATTAGAAAGTTTAAATCCTTTTTTTCTAATTCATCAAATGGAAATTCCACTAACCTTTTAAAAGATAAGCAAGCATATAATTATCGAATTTCTGAAAAATATTTGACTATGTTTTTCCCAAAAGAAATTGACATTTATGAAGGAGAAACACTAGGTTTCGTAGATTGGATTTTTGAATATCTAAAAGATGCAAATGGTTTTGTAAACCCTCGTCTATTAATTGACTTTTTTAATCAGTTAATAGATTTTGAAAATTTACACCTTCAACAATATTGTTACGAAAATGAAAGCCTAGAGTTTGTTGAGCCTTCATTTGATTATGAGAATAATTTATTTTATCAAAACATATTCCATCAAACCAGTTACGCATCTACATATGATAAAATTCAAAATGATGCATTAAAAAACATCTTAGTTTTGGTAAAAACCAAAGATTTTCAAATTTTATTTAAGGAAATTAATGATATTTCATATCACAGAGATTTTTTTAAATATGGAGATATAAATATGAATAAGTTTGATATGGATAAAGACACCTTTGATAATTTATTAAAATATCTTAAGTTGTTAGTATATTGCAAAGAGACTGATAAACAGAGATATAAAATACCTAGGCTTTATCAAAAGAAAATGGAATTAACATAAATACTATTGGCAACAACGGCTATACTTAATTGCTTAATTCTGTGCTACTTTGGAAAAATCTCTGATTTTTCCAAGTTGGTTTTGTACTTATAAAGTTAAGTCTTAAATTGTCGCAACTAAGCATAGCCAAACCGTTCGTATAAAACACTACACAATACGGTATCACTATATCTAATAATTAGACACTAAATACCTACACCAAAAACTCAAATAAATTAGGCTTATCATTTAAATACTCACCATAAAAATTACGTTCTTTCATTCTTTGTAACAAAGGCGTTAAATCTTCTTTTTGCTGTAATTCTATTCCAACTACAGCAGGACCGTTTTCTCTACTTGTTTTTTTAGAATATTCAAAGAAAGTAATATCATCATTTTCTCCTAAAATGTCAGCAACAAATTCTTTTAAAGCTCCTGCACGCTGAGGAAAACGAATAATAAAATAATGTTTTAAACCATTATATAATAAAGCACGCTCTTTAATTTCTTCAGTTCTTGTGATGTCATTATTACTGCCACTTACTACACAAACTACGTTTTTACCTTTAATTTCATCAGTAAAATAATCTAAAGCACTTATAGCTAATGCACCTGCTGGTTCTACAATAATAGCATCCTTATTGTACAAATCTAAAATAGTTTGACATACTTTTCCTTCTGGAACAGTAATTATTTGATCTAAATTTTCTTTACAAATTTTAAAGGTCAATCTACCAACTTGTTGTACCGCTGCTCCATCAATAAATTTATCAATTTTAGGCAAAATTACATTTTTATTTTTTTCAAAAGCGGCTTTCATAGAAGGAGCTCCTTGTGGTTCTACACCAATAATTTTGGCATTTGGCGATAATTCTTTAAACACACTAGATAACCCTGAAGCCAAACCACCACCACCAACTGGTACAAAAACATAATCTATCGGTTCTGTAGCTTGTTCTAAAATTTCTAACCCAATAGTGGCTTGTCCTTCTATAATTTTTTCATCGTTAAACGGATGCACAAATGTTTTTTTTAAATCATCACACATTTTTTTTGCTTGATGAGAAGCGTCATCAAACGTATCTCCAACCAGTTGAACATCAACAAAACCGTTTCCAAACATTTTTACTTGTTCAATTTTTTGCTTTGGAGTTGGAGCAGGCATAAAAATAGTGCCTTTTATTTTTAAATGATTACAGGAAAAAGCGACCCCTTGTGCATGATTTCCTGCACTTGCACACACAATTCCTTTTTCTCTCTCATCAGCAGACAACGAGCTTATTTTATTAAAAGCTCCTCGTATTTTATAAGAACGTACTTGTTGCAAATCTTCTCTTTTTAGTAAAATATTTGCCTTAAATTGCTGAGAGTAGTTCGGGTTTTTAATCAAAGGAGTTGCTACAACTACTTCTTTTATAGTAGCTGCAGCATCCTTTACTTTCTGTAAACTAACTGTATAGGTCGTTTTAGTTTGCATGTTTTAATGAAAAGTAACCGTTTCTCTTTCTACACCAACGTGCAAAGATTCCATAGCAGTCATTTTAGTTCTTAACGATTTCCCTATACTTTCTATTGGATGATTTTGAATGGCATTATTTACTGCAATTAATTGATGATTATCTACGTCATTTTTATCAGAAAAAGAAGTACCAATTACAGAAGCAGTTTGTTTATCTACAAAACTATTTACCAATGGTTTACATGCATGATCAAATAAATAACAACCGTATTCTGCAGTATCTGAAATAATTCTATTCATTTCAAATAATTTTTTTCTGGCAACAGTATTGGCAATTAATGGTAATTCATGTAAAGATTCATAATAAGCAGATTCTTCTTTAATACCCGATTTTACCATGGTATCAAAAGCTAATTCTACACCTGCTTTTACAAAAGCAACCAATAAAACTCCGTGATCAAAATATTCTTGTTCAGAAATTTCTTGTGTTGTTGCCTGTATTTTTTCAAAAGCAGTTTCACCAGTTGCAGCACGCCATTTTAATAGAATTACATCATCTTTTCCCCAATCTTCCATCATTGTTTTAGAAAAATATCCTGACATAATATCGTCCATATGTTTTACAAATAACGGTGCCATAATTTCTTTTAATTCTTCCGATAATTGAAATGCTTTTATTTTTGATGGGTTTGATAAACGGTTCATCATATTGGTAATTCCACCATGTTTTAGTGCTTCTGTAATCGTTTCCCAACCATATTGCACTAATTTTGAAGCATAATTTTTATCAACTCCATCGGCAATCATTTTATCAAAAGATAAAATAGATGCTGTTTGTAATACGCCACATAAAATGGTTTGCTCTCCCATTAAATCTGATTTTACCTCTGCTACAAATGATGATTCTAAAACACCCGCTTTATGACCTCCTGTTGCTACTGCATAGGCTTTTGCTTGTGCCCATCCTTTGCTTTCTGGGTCGTTTTCTGGATGTACCGCAATTAAAGTTGGCACACCAAATCCTCTTAAATACTCTTCTCTTACCTCGGTTCCTGGGCTTTTTGGTGCCACCATAATTACCGTAAGATCTTCTCTAATTTGTGTGCCTTCTTCTACAATATTAAACCCGTGAGAATAAGATAAAGTAGCTCCTTTTTTCATCAACGGCATCACCGCTTTTACTACGTTACTGTGCTGTTTGTCTGGGGTTAAGTTTAAAACCAAATCTGCAGAAGGAATCATTTCTTGATAATTTCCTACTTTAAAATTATTTTCCGTTGCATTTAAATAAGAGGCTCTTTTTTCTGTAATCGCCGCATCTCTAAGAGTGTACGAAACGTCTAAACCAGAATCTCTCATGTTCAATCCTTGGTTTAAGCCCTGAGCTCCACATCCTACAATGACTATTTTTTTATCTTTTAATGCAATAATTCCATCTTCAAATTCTGAAGATTCCATCAATCTACATTTTCCTAATTGTTCTAATTTTCCTGCTAACGATAAAGTGTTGAAATAATTTGTTCTCATTTTTTTAATTGTTATATGATGCTATTATTGATGATATTTCCATTTTTGTTTTAGTAATTGCAATACGTCCTGAACGAACAAACTGCATAATACCATGTTTTTCTAACGTATGATATAATTCTTCTATCTCTTCTTTTTTTCCTGATTTTTCTAAAACAAAAAAATCTTGATGCACATTCATAATTATTGATTTACTATTGTTAATTACCGTTTGAACCTCATTATTAGTTAACAAATCTGATTTTAATTTAAATAGACACGATTCTTGATAAACAGTTTCATCATCTACATGGTAATACGCTTTTATTACCTCTACTTGTTTTTCTATTTGACCAATAATTTTTTTAATCTGCTCTTCTGTAACTTTTACCAATAACGTAAATCTAGAGATACTTTTTATTTCTGATTTAGAAATATTTAAACTCTCAATATTAATATGTCTTCGTTGAAAAATTGCTGAAATTCTATTTAATAAACCAATATTATTTTCGGTATAAATAGAAACGGTATATGTTTGTTTTGTTTCCATAATTATGTAAGTCTTATTTCTGAAACTGCAGCTCCTGTTGGTATCATAGGAAATACATTTCCTTCTTTTTCTACTCTTACTTCTAAGAAATAAGATTCTTTAGATGCTACCATTTCTGCAACCGCTGCTGCTAAATCTTCTCTTTTTGTTACTTGTTTTGTTTTAAAATGATATCCTTTTGCAATAGTTATAAAGTCTGGATTTGTCATTACTGTAGAAGCATAACGTTTATCAAAAAATAATTCTTGCCACTGACGTACCATTCCTAAAAACTCGTTATTTAAAACTACCATTTTTACTGCTGCTTTAGTTTGAAAAACGGTTCCCATTTCTTGAATATTCATTTGCAAACCTCCATCTCCCATTACCGCAATGACCTCTTTTTCTGGTTTTCCCATTTTTGCCCCTAAGGCTGCTGGCAAACCAAAGCCCATAGTACCTAAACCTCCAGAGGTAATATTACTCCTAGTATTATTAAATTTAGAATATCTACTGGCAATCATTTGGTGTTGCCCTACATCTGTTACAACAATAGCATCTCCTTTGGTTTCTTTATTTATTTGATTGATAACTTCTCCCATGGTTAAGCCTTCTTTGGTAGGTTCTAAATCATTTTTAATAACAGTATCATACTCTACTTGATACAAATCTTTAAATTTTTGCAACCAACTAGAATGCTTATTACTATTTATTAATGGTAATATTTCATCTAAAGTATTTTTCACATCACCCAAAACGGCTACTGTTGTTTTTACATTTTTATCTATTTCCGCAGGATCAATATCAAAATGAATCACTTTGGCTTGTTTTGCATACCTACTTAAATCTCCTGTAACTCTATCATCAAAACGCATACCTATGGCAATTAACACATCACATTGATTGGTTAAAACATTAGGAGCATAATTACCGTGCATCCCTACCATACCTACATTTAAAGGATGTTCTGTTTCTAAAGCTGATAAGCCTAAAAGTGTCCAAGCAGCGGGTAATTGAGCTTTTTCTATAAAGGCTTTAAACACTCTTTCTGCACCTCCTATAAGAACTCCATGTCCAAAAATTACCATTGGTTTTTTTGCTGAATTAATCAACGTTGCAGCAGCGGCTAATTTTATAGGATTAATGGTTGGCACAGGTTTGTAACTTCTAATAAAATCGCATTTTTTGTATTGAAAATCTAACATTTCAAATTGAGCATCTTTGGTAATATCAATCAAAACAGGCCCTGGACGTCCTGATTTTGCAATATAAAATGCTTTGGCAATAATTTCTGGTATTTCTGATGCTTTTGTAATTTGATAATTCCACTTAGTTACTGGCGTAGAAATACCAACAATATCGGTTTCTTGAAACGCATCTGACCCCAATAAATGACTTGAAACTTGTCCTGTAATACATACCAAAGGAGTTGAATCTATTTGAGCATCTGCAATACCTGTAATTAAATTGGTGGCTCCAGGTCCTGAGGTTGCAATTACTACACCAACATTTCCTGTTGCACGCGCATATCCTTGGGCTGCATGAATTGCTCCTTGTTCATGTCTGGTTAACACATGATGTAACTCTTCTTGATAGTTATAAAATTTATCATATACAGGCATAATCGCACCTCCTGGATATCCATAAATAAGATCTACTCCTTCTGCTATTAATGATTTAACAATTGCTTCTGCTCCAGAAACATGAACTGCCTTTTCTGTTTTATTTTTATATTGTGTTTTTGTTTTCATAATTCTTGTTTTCTTAAAAAAACTTACTAAGTTTAAAACTAAAATTCATCTGTTACACATCCATTAGATGCAGATGAAACTGTTTTTGCGTATTTATACAAAACACCTCTTTTTACCTTTAATGGTGGTGCAACCCATTCTTTTTTTCTTGTAACTAATTCTTTATCAGAAATTTTTACAACAATAGAGTTATTTTCAGCATTAATTGTAATGATATCTCCGTCTTTTACCAGAGCAATTACACCACCATCTTGTGCTTCAGGGGTAATATGACCAACAACAAAACCATGAGTTCCTCCAGAAAAACGACCATCAGTAATTAAGGCGACATCTTTTCCAAGTCCAGCTCCCATTATAGCGGCAGTTGGTTTTAGCATTTCTGGCATACCAGGACCTCCTTTAGGGCCTTCGTATCTTATCACTATTACATCTCCTTTAGAAACTAACCCATCTCTAATTCCATCATTTGCAGCAAACTCTCCTTCAAAAACTTTCGCTTTTCCTGTAAATATAAGCCCTTCTTTTCCTGTGATTTTTGCTACAGCTCCTTCTTCTGCAAGGTTTCCGTACAACATTCTTAAATGCCCTGTTGCTTTTATTGGATTTTCAATAGGTTTTATAACATCTTGTCCTTCTTCTAAATCAGGTACATCTTTAAGATTCTCTTCCATGGTTTTTCCTGTTACTGTTAAGCAATCACCATGAATCAATCCTTTTTTTAACAAGTATTTTAATACGGCTGGTATGCCTCCTACTCTATGTACATCTTCCATTAAGTATTTACCACTTGGTTTTAAATCGGCTAAAAACGGTGTAGAATCAGAAATTCTTTGAAAATCTTCTAAGGTAAATTTTACATTTGCTGCTTTTGCAATGGCTAAAAAGTGTAATACTGCATTGGTAGATCCTCCTAAAATGGTAACCAATCTAATGGCATTTTCTAACGATTTTTTTGTAACTATATCAGAAGGTTTTATATCTTTTTCTAACAATAAACGTAATGCTTTACCAGCCGCTACACTTTCTGCTTCTTTTTCCCTACTGATTGCTGGGTTAGAAGAGTTGTACGGTAAACTCATACCTAAAGCTTCTATGGCAGATGCCATAGTGTTTGCAGTATACATACCTCCACATGCACCTGCGCCTGGACACGCATTTTCTATAATACTTTGATATTCATCATCTTCAATAGTTCCTGCAACTTTTTCTCCCCATGCTTCAAAAGCAGAAACAATATCTAATTTTTTTTCGTTATGGCATCCAGAGGCAATAGTACCTCCATATACTAAAATAGAAGGTCTGTTTAAACGTAACATTGCCATTAAAGCACCAGGCATATTTTTATCGCAACCTACTACGGTAACCAGTCCATCATATGCTAACGCTTGTACTACAATCTCCATAGAATCTGCAATTACATCACGAGAGGGGAGTGAATAACGCATTCCTGGAGTTCCCATAGAAATACCATCACTTACACCAATGGTGTTAAATATTAACCCAATAATATTAGCCTCTAATGTTCCTTTCTTAACCAGTTTAGCTAAATCATTTAAATGCATGTTACACGGATTCCCTTCATATCCTGTACTTGCAATACCTACCAAAGGTTTCTTAAAATCTTCTTTTGTTAAACCAATAGCATGTAACATTGCTTGTGCTGCAGGTTGTGTAGGATCTTGTGTAACCTGTTTACTGTATTTATTTAATTCCATTTTAACCTATTTCTTTTTTTATTTATCAAAAATAATTTTTTACTCTTATTCTTATTTTTACTATTCCTATTTTTACCTATTTTCAACACCTTATTTTTATAGATAAATAACTAAAAATCATTATTTTAAAAGTTTTTATATACAACATCCAGAGGTATTGTTTTTTATAAAAAAAGCCTGTATCTATAGATACAGGCTTTACTTAAATGTAGCAACTATCTATATCAACTCAGTAAAGAGTTAATAATGACAATAATTACACTGTTTTTAATTTTATTCATGTTTGTTTTAGCTAAAATACCTTTTAATAAAATTTGGTAGGTATTTGTTTTTTCCTTTGATTTGACAAATATTTAGAATATTTTTTGAATTATACTAATTTATTTTAAGTTTTTATTCAAAACTAGATAATCGTACTTTGTCCTAAATGGATGTTCATAAAATTAAGATTAATATCTTCTTGATGCGAAATATAGTCTTCAATAAAATCGCCTACTTTTTCTGTTGAAAAAGGTTTTTTAGGGTTAATATCTTGAGTAGTTATTCCTAATTCTAACGATTTTTCTACAGCTCTTTCTATCGCTTCAGCTTCTTCATACAATCCTAAATGTTCTAATAACATTGCTGCAGACAAAATAGAAGCTAAAGGATTTGCTATATTTTTATCTTTTGCTTGTGGAAAAGAACCGTGAATAGGTTCAAATAATGCATTCTTATTTCCTATTGATGCAGATGCTAATAAACCTATAGAACCACCTATAACACTGGCTTCATCAGAAATAATATCTCCAAATAAATTTTCTGTTAAAATAACATCAAACTGTTTTGGATTTAAAATTATTTGCATTGCCGCATTATCTACAAATAAATATTCTAAAGTTACATCTGGGTATTGTTTTGCTAAATTTGTTACTGTTTTTCTCCATAAACGAGAAGTTTCTAAAACATTTGCCTTATCAACTAATGTTACTTTTTTACGTCTAGTTTGTGCAGCTTTAAACGCAAAATGAGAGACTCTTTCTATTTCTTCTACAGAATATACACATCCATCAAAAGCACTTTTACCATCTGAACTTATTTTTTTTTCTCCAAAATAAATACCTCCTGTTAATTCTCTAAAAATAGAGATATCTGTTCCTTTAATAATTTCTCTTTTTAAAGGGGAGTTCTTTAACAGTTTATCATATGCTTTTACAGGTCTAATATTACAAAATAAGTCCAAAGATTTTCGTAATTTTAACAAACCTTGTTCTGGACGTATTTTTGCTGTTGGATCATTATCATACTTAGGATCTCCAATGGCTCCAAATAATATTGCATCAGATTTTTTACACAATTCTATCGTTTCATCTGGCAAAGGATTTCCTGTTTTATCAATTGCACAGGCTCCCATCATTGCTTCTTTAAATAAAAAGATATGATCATAAGTCACTGCAATTGCTTTTAATGCTTTTTTTGCTTGTTCAATTACTTCGGGACCGATACCGTCTCCAGGAATTACTGCAATATTATATTTCATTTTTCTGTTTTTTTAGAGTGTCGCTTCAAAAGCTTCTATTTTATTTTTTTTACTGATTAAAAAATCGATATCATCATATCCATTTATCATACACACTTTTTTATACGAATCTATTTCAAAAGAGATATTTCCTATTGAAGTTTCTACCTTTTGGTTTTCTAAATCAATAGTAATTTTAGTCGCTGGATTTTCTTTAATTTCTTTCAATAGTTTTTGTAAAAATTCTGAAGATACTTGCACAGGTAACAAACCATTATTTAAAGAATTTCCTTTAAATATATCAGCAAAAAAACTACTAATAATTACTTTAAACCCATAACCAACTAACGCCCATGCAGCGTGTTCTCTACTAGACCCACATCCAAAGTTATTACCCGCAACTAAAACACTTCCTTTATATTTTGTGTTATTTAGCACAAAATTGGTATTGAGACTTCCATCTTTTTGATACCTCCAATCTCTAAATACATTATCTCCAAAGCCTTTTTTATCTGTTGCTTTTAAAAAACGTGCAGGTATAATTTGATCCGTATCAATATTTTCTATTGAAAGTGGTATCATCGTATCTGTTAATCTTAGAAATTTTTCCATTTTTTAATTTTTTGTAAAATTAATAATTTTACCTTCAATAGCTGTTGCTACTGCCATTAAAGGGCTTGCTAAAATGGTTCTTGCTCCTTGACCTTGTCTTCCTTCAAAATTTCTATTAGATGTTGATACACAATACTCTCCTTCCGGAATCTTGTCATCATTCATAGCTAAACAAGCAGAACAGCCTGGTTCTCTTAATTTAAAACCCGCTTCTTTAAATATTATATCTAATCCTTCTTTTTGTATTTGTTTAGCAACTCTTTGAGACCCTGGCACTAACCACGCCTTTACATTAGCAGATTTTTGTTTCTCTTTTACATAATTAGCAGCTACCCTAAAATCTTCTATCCTAGAATTGGTACAGCTTCCTAAAAATACATAATTTATTTGTTTTCCTACTAGACTTTCTCCTGCTTTAAAATCCATATATTCTAATGATTTTTTAAATGAATCATCTTCTAAAATAGGTATATTTTCAGTAATTTTTATTCCCATTCCTGGGTTTGTTCCGTAAGTAAGCATGGGTGCTATATCTGCTGCATCAAAAGAATATTCTTGATTAAAAATAGCATCATTATCCGTTTTTAAAGTTTTCCAATACGCTACTTTTTTATCAAACGCATCTCCTTTTGGAGCAAATTCTTTTCCTTTTATATAAGAAAATGTCGTTTCATCTGGTGCAATCATGCCTCCTCTTGCGCCCATTTCTATACTCATATTACAGATAGTCATACGTCCCTCCATAGACATTTCTTCAAATACATTTCCTGCATATTCGCAGAAATATCCTGTTCCAGAATTTGTGCCTAATTGTGCAATAATATATAAAATAACATCTTTAGGCAGTACTCCTTCTTTTAATTTACCATTTACATTAACTCGTAAGCTTTTTGGTTTTTGCATTAACAAACATTGGCTCGCAAAAACTTGTGCTACTTGACTGGTTCCGATACCAAAAGCAACGGCACCAAAAGCTCCATGGGTAGATGTATGACTGTCTCCACACACCATTGTCATTCCTGGTTGTGTAATTCCTAGCTCTGGAGCAATAACATGTACAATTCCGTTATTTTCATGTCCTAAACCATACAAGGTTATATTATTTTTCTTGCAATTTGCCGTTAACTGTTCTAATTGCAAGCGAGATAACTTATCTTTAATAGGTAAGTGTTGGTTTTCTGTAGGCGTATTATGGTCTGCAGTAGCAACAATTTTACCTGGTCTTGCAACAGGAATGTTTCGTTCTTCAAGCTCATTAAAAGCTTGCGGACTGGTAACTTCATGAATTAAATGTTTATCAATATATAAAACTTGTGGTCCGTTTTTTATAGTATCAACTACATGAGCATCCCAAACTTTGTCAAATAATGTTTTTCTCATTAGGCAATATTTATTTTAGAATATATACTTACTTCTTTCATTATTTTATGAATATCTTCATCTATAATTTCTTTTTGAATATCTGCATATCTTAAGAAAATTCCGTAAGCTGCATCTAACTGTATTTTGGTTAATTCATAACCAATGTTTTTAGCTCTGTATGCTAATGCTGCTCTTCCACTTCTTGCTGTTAATACTATTGAGCTTTCTAGAACGCCTACATCTGCAGGATTCATAATCTCATAGGTTTCTCTATTTTTTATAACACCGTCTTGATGAATACCAGAACTATGTGCAAATGCATTATCGCCAACAATTGCTTTATTTGGCTGAACGACCATACCCATTTTATCTCGTACCATATGACTCGTGTCATATAGCAATTTAGTATTTATATTTGTTTCTAAATTTAAATATGGATGTTGTTTTAAGATCATTACAACTTCTTCTAAAGCAGTATTTCCTGCACGCTCTCCAATTCCATTAATAGTACATTCTATTTGTCTTGCTCCATTCATAACTCCTGCAATAGAATTAGCTGTAGCCAAACCCAAATCATTATGGCAGTGGCAAGAAATAACAACATTTTCAATCCCTTTTACATTTTCTTTTAGGTATTTAATTTTATCTCCATATTCATTAGGCAAACAATAGCCTGTTGTATCTGGAATATTTAATACTGTTGCTCCAGACTTTATGACTTCTTCACATACTTTTGCTAAAAATTGATTATCAGTTCTACCTGCATCTTCTGCATAAAACTCAACATCATCTACAAAATTTTTCGCATAAGAAACTGCAGATTTTGCTCTTTTAATGACTTCTTCTTGTGTTGTATTAAACTTAAATTTAATATGAGA
>CAZZNK010000071.1:0-12148 GCA_964655585.1 uncultured Flavobacteriaceae bacterium | reverse complement strand
GATTTTCTATATTGATAATTGGCTTGTATTTTGATGTTTTTTTCCATTCCTCCCAACCTTTTTTAGAAGATTCTGTCAATAAATCAACCTGTTTAAACCCTTTAGAAACTGCAAATTTTTCTGCCCCTTTTCCTGCTAATAAAACATGTGGTGTATCTTCCATTACTTTTCTAGCTACAGAAATAGGATGTACAATATTTTGCATACAAACTACGGCGCCGTAATTACCGTTTTTATCCATAATACAAGCATCCAACGTTACATTTCCATCTCTGTCTGGTCTTCCACCAATACCAACGGTGTTATTTTTTGCATCTGCCTCTTCAATTTTACAACCCTGTTCAACAGCGTCTAATGCTGTTCCGTTTTTTTCTAGTACTTTCCACGCCGTTTTAGAAGCTCTCTCAACATTCCAAGTTGCAATTACCAAAGGTTTTATCGCTTTTGATGATTGTTTTTTTACTGATGATGATTCCTCAGATTTACAAGATGATAATACCGTTGCTCCAGAAGCAACACCCAAACTTACTAAGGATGCTCCTTTTAAAAAATTTCTTCGTTTCATGTTAATTCTTTTTAAAAAATTTAGATTGTATAAAACCCAATCCGTAGCCTAAAAATTGAGTAACTGAAGTAATGATACTTAAAAAAGCTACTTGCAAACTTTTATTTTGCAACAATGCATCTAAAAAAATTAGCGCAAAATAAAATCCATAGAAAACCAATAATTGCCAAAATCCAAAAATAGCTAAAATAATACTGATGTCTAAACCAATAATAAACAACGAAGGAAACCAATACGTAATTTTTGCAGTGGTTGGATATCGCTTATTTAATTGTGGTCTCGCTTTACCAAATGCCAACGTTTGATTAAAAAACTGATCTATGGTACTTCTTCTTTTATGATATACAAAAGCTTTTTCTATGAGTTGGGTTTGACATCCGTTTTCCCACAAACGAAAGGTTAAATCAATATCTTCGCCAGCTTTTAAATCAGAAAAACCATTGGTCAGCATAAATGCTTTTTTAGAAATTCCCATATTAAAACTTCTTGGTTGAAACTTTCCTACCGCATTTTTTTTTCCTCTAATTCCGCCAGTAGTCAATACAGAAGTCATTGAATAATTAATAGCCTTTTGTAACGGAGTAAAGTTTTTATGTGCTGTATCTGGGCCTCCAAAAGCATCGGTAAAATTACTTTGTAGTGCTTTTTTTACTTCGGATAAATATTGAGGTGGTAAAATAACATCAGAATCTAAAATGATAAAATAATTACCACTTGCTTTTTGCATTCCGTAATTTCTACTTAGTCCCGCACCACTATTTTCTTTAAAAAAGTAATTAATTTTAAGCTTAGAAATATACTTTTCTACAACAATATCACTTTTCTCACTAGAACCATCTTCAATAAGAAGTACTTCAAAACCGTCTTTAAAATCTTGTTTCGTTATACTCTCTAGCAATTCATCCACCTCCTTTGGTCGATTATATACTGGAATGATGATGGAAAAACGAAGTTGCATCAATTTAAAAGTTCTTTTGCATGTATCATTGCACTTTCTGAAATATCTTTTCCACTCAACATTTCTGCAATTTCAACAATACGTTCGTCTACATTTAAGTGCTTTAAATTGGTAGTGGTTTCTCCGTTCACATCCTCTTTAAACACTTTATAATGCTGATTTCCTTTAGATGCAATTTGTGGTAAATGCGTAATGGTAATTACCTGCATATGCTTACTCATTTGCTGCATTATAGCCGCAATTTTATTAGATATCTCTCCCGAAACACCTGTATCTATCTCATCAAAAATAATGGTAGGCAATTGTATATTTTCTGATAATATTTTCTTGATAGACAGCATAATTCGAGACAATTCTCCTCCTGAAGCTACTTTTTTCAACGCTCCGAAACTACCGCCTTTATTTGCAGAAAACAAAAATTGAATCTCATCTTTTCCGTTAAATGTATATTTTTCTGTTGGATGTATATCAATATTAAAACGAGCATTTTCCATTCCTAAATTAGTTAGCAAAAGCTCTAATTCTTGGTGTAGTTTTGGAATAACTCTAATCCTCGATTTAGAAATTAGCAACGCAACATTATCTAACTTGATTGCAATACTTTTTATCTCTTCCTTTTTTTTATGGATGATTTCATCGGCATTTTCTACTTGCTCAACTTGTATTGATAATTGGGTTTGTATTGCCAACAATTCTAACACCGAAGTAACATTATGTTTCTTTTGTAAATTGTAAATTAGCTGTAATCTATCGTTTAATTCTTCCAACTCATTCGGGTTCAAATCTACCGATTCATTTGCCGATTCTAATTCAGAAACCACATCATCTAACTCAATCTTAATACTCGTAATTCTTTCTGATAACTCTTGATATTCTTTAGAAAATAGTGCTATTTTCTGTAAGTTATTTTCTAAGGAATACAGCAAACTTTGTGCGCCAACTTCATCATTTACAGCAGTTTGTAAGGCTTCAGATAAATTGACTTTTATTTCTTCAATATGATTGAGTTTTTCTATTTTTTCTTCTAAAACTAGTTGCTCATCTTCTTTTAAACCTGCCTCAATCAACTCGTTATACAAATGCAAATTATAATCGTATTGTTGATTGGCTTCTTGTTGTGTTATTAACAATACTGTCAACTCTTTTTGAAGTTGATTATATTGTTTCAAACCTCTTTGATACGAAGCTATTCTTTGTTTATTTTTTGCCAAGGCATCAATCACATCAAACTGAAAATTAGTGTCTGATAATTGTAAGGTTTGATGTTGAGAATGTATATCTATCAATTTCGATTTTAATTCATTTAAAACCGATAATGTAACTGGAGTATCATTTACAAAAGCTCTCGATTTACCTGAAGGCAAAATTTCTCTTCTTATAATAGTACTCTCTTCATAATCTACATCAACTTTATCAAAAAAAGATTGTAAATGATAATTTTTAACAGCAAATTCAACTTCTACAACACATTTCTTAGAAATATCTTTTAAGGTAGATACGTCTGCTCTTTTTCCTAAAACCAAACCCAAAGCCCCTAATAAAATTGATTTACCTGCGCCTGTTTCTCCTGTAATTGTAGTCAATCCAGCAGAAAAATCAATAGATAACTGATTGATTAAAGCGTAATTTTGTATGGAAAGTGATGTAAGCAACGAATTTTATTTTAAAATATAAAATTACTTAATTTTTCGCCACTTACTGTTATTATTCGGAGAGATTTTTCTTAAAACTTGAACAAGTCTTTGTGAGTTCCCTAAATTAGAAGTATCAGAATACATATTTACAATTTCATCTGCTTTGGCATCAAAAAACACTCGAATCAGATAATTACCAATAGTTTTATTGTATATACTTTGTAAAGAAATAACACTTTTTTCTATGGTTTTTTTTCCTGCAGCTTTATCTTTTACAAAAAGATCTAATCCTTTTCTATGGTAGTTATACTGGGTATTTCTATATCCTTTTAATCTTGATGACAACAAGTTATCAATCAACAAAAAACGGTTTATTTTACCAACCTGATTAGACCAAGCACTAATACCACTTTGTTGTGCATTTAGCATTATTTTTTCTGCTTCTTTTAAAAATTTTTCTCCCCCATATTTTGCAAACGTATCTGCGTCTAAGCCTAAAATAACTTGTACATAAAAAACAATTGTTGAAATTAAATTAGAATCGAAACTTGTAGGATTGTACACCAATGGATCAAATTCAGTATATTTAAAAGAAAAATCATTGTCTTTTAAATTTAAAATAGGTGTGGTGTAAGATGCATTAAAAACGGGACGTGTAGATTGCACCTGAATACTCGCCTCAAAACGATTTGATGAAGGCTGAGAGTTTATAATAATGGTAATTCCACAATTTATTCTTTCATGTGGTTCTACAACCTTATCTGTCCATTTTGTTTGGTTGATAAACTCTGTAAGCGATTTTTGTAATGTTGCAAAAACCTGTTTGTTTGAACCCGAAATTTTATCAGTATTTACAGTAACCAAACAATTTAATTCTTGTGATTTTACTGTAAAAACTAAAAAAAACAATACAAAAAGTAATATAATTTTACGCATCAATTCTTTTTATAATTTGGCTCATAATATCATTAGCAACATCAATTTTAGATTTCAGCTCAAAATTGGTTGTCTTTAAATTTTTATCAATGATTGTTATTTTATTGGTATCGGTTGCAAAACCTGCTCCCTTATCTCTCAAAGAGTTCAGTACAATCATATCTAAATTTTTACGCTCTAATTTTCCTTTGGCATTTTCTAATTCATTGTTCGTTTCTAAGGCGAAACCAACCAAAAATTGTTGTTTTTTTATCTTTCCCAATGATGCCAAAATATCTTTTGTCGGTACCAACTCTATCTGTAACGTTGAATCCTTCTTTTTTATTTTTTGAGTGGCTACATTTTTTGGTTTATAATCTGCCACAGCTGCCGATAAAATAGCAATATCTACTTCGTTAAAATAGAGATGAGCTTCATGATACATATCCTCTGCCGATTTTACATCAACTCGTTTTATAAAAGAATGCTCTATTTTTTGATTTGATGGACCAGAAATTAATACAACTTCTGCGCCTAAATTAGCGGCTGTTTTTGCAATTGCAAATCCCATTTTCCCTGAAGAATGATTTCCTATAAAACGTACAGGGTCAATTGCCTCATAGGTTGGTCCTGCTGTTATCAATACTTTTTTTCCACGAAGTGGCAATTTAGAGAGGATATCATTTTCTATAAAAGACACAATATCCTGTGGTTCTGCCATACGCCCTTCTCCAATCAATCCACTTGCCAATTCCCCTGACGTTGCAGGAATCATCTTATTATCAAACGATTGTAGTTTTTCTAAACTTTTTTTAGTGGATGGATGTTTATACATATCCAAATCCATAGCAGGGGCAAAATAAACAGGACATTTTGCTGATAAATAAGTAGCCAACAACAAGTTGTCGCACACACCGTTTGCCATTTTAGACATGGTATTTGCTGTAGCGGGTGCAATAAGCATATAATCTGCCCAAAGACCTAATGCTACATGACTATTCCATAATTCATTTTCATCATCTTTATCATAAAAAGTTGAGGAAACTGGATTTTTAGAAAGTGTAGAAAGTGTAAGTGGTGTAACAAAATCTTTAGACGCAGGCGTCATTATAACTTTAACTTCTGCGCCAGATTTTATAAACAAACGGACTAAGCTAGCCGTTTTATAAGCGGCTATACCAGCTGTAACGCCAAGTAGAACTTTTTTACCGCTTAAAACAGACATCTTATTCGGTATCTGGTTTTCTGTGATAAATCTTATCGTTTAACCATTCTTCAACTGCTATCGCTGTTGATTTTGGTAACCTCTCATAGAATTTAGAAACTTCTATTTGCTCTTTGTTTTCAAAAACTTCTTCTAAACTATCGTTATAGGTTGCAAATTCTTCTAACTTATCTGTCAATTCTTTTTTAATGTCTCCATTAATTTGACTTGCTCTTTTAGCAATGATAGAAATTGCTTCGTAAATATTTCCTGTAGGCGCTTCAATAGCATCTTTATCATACGTTATTGTACTAACAGGTGCTTGAGATTCTTTATAATCCATAATTAACTTTTTACTAATTGTTTTTGTTCTTTGTGCATTGTTGCCAACATTTTGTCTGAATCTTCCATAAACTTAGACTCTGGGAAACTTCTTTTTAACTTATCGTAGGCTTTTATAGCGTCTTTTATACGTGCTGATTTTTTTCTTGTAGTACTTTTCAATACAAAATCATGTGCAGCTTTTAATCTATAATACAACGCTTCTTCTTTAAACTCTGAACCTAAATAATCTGACAATAAATTATCGAAAGCGGCAATTGCTGCTTTATAATTTCTTAAATCGTAATCTGCAGTTCTGTAATATGTTTTTGCTATTTCAAAATACTTCTTTTGCATTTTGTAACGCAATTCTTTATAATGTTTATTAGCTTCTTCTATTCTAGAAGATTCTGGATAGGTATCAATAAAACTTTGAAAAGAGTTTAATGCCTTATTTGTGTCTGTAGGATCTAAATTAAACCTTGGTGATGCCAACTTATAGCTATAAGCTGATAAAAACGCAGCTTCTTCTTTTTTAGAGCTCTTCGGATAATTTTTTGTAAATCGGCTAAAATAATACCCTGCAAGACTATAATTTTTTTCATTAAAATTAGATTGCGCCACCATAAATTGAATTCTCTCCATTTGAGGTTTACCTCTATATGTTGGTGTTACCTTTTCAAACAACCGTAAAGCTTTACCAAATTTTTTGGTTTCGTACATTTTCACAGCCATTTTATATTGTTCTATGGCAGTTCCTTTGTTTAATACCTTTTGATATTCGCCACACGATGTTAGCAATAAAGTAATTATAGATAAATATACTATTTTTTTCATTCGTAAGCTCCGATTTATGTCAGAGTGCAAAATTAGTGATTAATTATGGATTATTAAAACGATTTTTACATTGTAAAATTACCTCTGCAAATAACCTAAAAAACTATTATTGAAAGAACAAATTACTACTAATTATTTGTTAATCTTACACTTGTAATGAGTATAGAGATTCGCAATTAAATTAATTCTCTATAAAACCTTACTTCTTAAAACTCTTTTACAAACTTAGCGATTTTTGTTTGCAGTATATTTGATGCTTTTACCAAAGGCAAACGAACTTCATCTTTACAAATGGCAAATTCCTGTAATAACGATTTTATACCTGCAGGATTCCCTTCTTCAAAAATATAATCAATGCAATCAGTAATTTTATAATGTAATTTATAGGCTTCTGCTGATTTCCCTTCCAATCCTAACTGAATCATTTTAGAAAATTGTTTTGGCAAACCTCCACCAATAACACTAATTACTCCTGCTCCACCAGCTAAAGTCATCGGTAAAGCAATCATATCATCACCAGAAATTACTAAAAACCCTTTTGGCACCTGCTGTATTATTTTCATGGCTTGTACCAAATCTCCTGCGGCTTCTTTTACTGCAATAATATTTTTAAAATTATTTGCTAACTTAATTACTGTTTGTGGCAACATGTTAGAAGCTGTTCTTCCTGGAACATTATACAAAATAATCGGTTTCGAACTCGCTATTGAAATAGCCTTAAAATGCTGATAAATCCCTTCTTGAGTTGGCTTATTATAATAAGGAGAAACTGACAGAATCGCATCAAAATCAGACAAGTCTGTTGTTTTAATTTCTTCAACAACGGCCAATGTATTATTCCCCCCAATTCCTAAAACCAAAGGCAAACGCTTGTTGTTTACTTCTATAATTTTAGTTTTAACGGCTTCCTTTTCTACTTTATTTAATGTTGCTGGCTCACCAGTTGTACCTAAAACCACTAAATAATTAACTCCATTTTTAATTTGGTGATTTACCAAACGCTCTAAAGCTTTAAAATCTACAGTCTTGTCAGATTTAAAAGGTGTTACCAAAGCAACCCCTATACCCATAAGTTTTTGCATAAGTATCTTAATTTTAAAACGGTAAAGTTACCTTTTTTCTTTTGAGAATTATTTAAAAAAACAACTCTTTATTCTGCTATTTCTAGTTTTTTAAGGATTTGTAAATACTTTTTTACTTCTAAAACAAATTCTTTAACATTAGTCGTATTTCCTAATATTTCGATGTCAAACAAGTCTGTGTTTACATCTTTAAAACCGATTTTAAAAGTCGCTTTAGAACACAACGTTGCGTATTCTAAATATTTGTTTTTTGTATCATCTAAATTGAGGAGTAAATCAAACGGTTCATCTATAAAATTTAAAAAACTTGTATCTATAAAGTTTCCTTTCCAATCAATATCTTTTTCTGAGAAATGATGATATGATGCTTCATTATTTTTATCAAATTTTCTAAAACTATATGTTTTACAATTTCTTACTTGTAATGTGTTTTCTACCAATTCTTTTAAATCGATTTTTGAAGAAATTTCATCCGTAGTTAAAATAGCTACTGATTGTATTACTTTCTCTGAAACATTTCTATTCGTAAGAAAATTTGACATTTTTTTATCAAATTTCCGTTTCAATACTGTACTCTTAATTTTAGCAATCAAACTCATCTTATTTTACAGAGCAAACTTACAGAATTATTTTCTTTGAATAAGTCAATTTTTACCAAAGTCAACTTTTAACAAAATAAATTGATTGAGTTGCTTATCATATTTCTGAAAATTATCATCAGAAACCAAAATAAGAGATTGCTTTCCGTTAGCTAATCTAGGTCCGAATGTAATTCCTTCAATATTATCAATAATTCCATTGGTTAATTTTGATTGAATATCTTCCAAATTTAAAATTAACTCTTTTTTTATAGGTGTGTATTTTGTCTCTTTTAAAGACTTTACATTCAAAATATTTGTAGTATTTTTATCAATAACTGCATTAAAAATCCGAACAATATTTCCGTAACTCCCGTAACCACTCTGATAAGTTCTTTCTACAATAAAAAAGTGATTTTTTTTATATTCTAAAATAGCTGTCAATCCGTTTACATTAAATTTCCCTTTTACGGGCTTGGTAATATTTTCTAGTTGATACGCAAACTGTCTTGTTGCCGTCTGGGTTTTCTTATCAAAATAGGTAATTCTAATTGGGGTGCTTTTCTTTATAATCGTTGCCTCTTCTCCATCAATCTCTAAAGGAGCTTCCATAGCAACCCAAAAACCATTACCATTAACACTTTTACTTGACCCCTCAAAAGTTGCATTGTTTACAGGCTTTGAATTACTATTTGCTAAAAACATATCAGGAATACTATAGTTTGTATGTCTTTTTCCTGACGCATCTGTAGAAAAAACCAACGGGTTTTTATTCTTATAAATTTTTCCTTCACTTGTAAAATAAACTTTTTGTGTTTTTTCATCCACAAAAATCGATTCTAAATCTAATGCATTTTTTGTATAAAAAGAAGTTGTTGCATCTTTTAAAAACACAACATCTGTAAAATTTATCGAGGTTATTTTATCCTTTTTAATATTGATTTTTGCTTTTAAAAACCGAGGATTCAAAGCATCATCTACAACTATATAATACTGATTGTTTGCAAAATCGATGCCTGATAAACCGCCTATAAATGTGTTTTTAATTTTTGTGTTTGGCGGCACAATATATTCGTCTAAAAAAGAGAATGTTATTTTTTGCTGCGTTTTACAACTCATCAATAGAAAAAAAGAAAGGAGAAATATTAAAATTTTAAGCTTCATTTGTAGTGTTGTTTTCTTTAAAAATTATCGATTTACAGATGAAGTATTGTGCAACAATATAGGTGATCATAATTATAATTCCGTATACTTCTTTAGCTTCATAAAACCGATTGATAGCAAGTACACTGTCTGAAACAATAAAAACAATTGCACCTAAAAACAACCATAAACTATCTGTTGTTTTTCGAGAAATATAATTTAATAATGCAACTGCTCCGAATGAAGATATGGTGATTCCATATATTATTACAGGTATTTTCATCACTCCCAATCCATCAAAAATTAAATTTAAAAGCAGCACAAAAAACACTACAAATGGCAGTGTTGCCAATAGAATCTTTTTAATAGAAATTTTTTGTAAAAAACCTGCTGTAATTTTAATATAAATAATGTGTGCCAATAAAAAGGAAGCTAATCCGAATACAAAAAACTGTTCTTTAAAAAGCAGTAAAACATCACCCCAAAAAGAGAAAAATAAGGCAGAAATAAACCAAAAATTTGACTTTTTTACCGAAACCAAATACACAATTGCCAACGTTGTCATTAACAAAGGTTTAAAAATCATTTCTCCGATACTGTTATCTGTAATTACTGCCCAGACATCTGCCATAAAAACGGCTAAAAACACGATGGATGCAATGGTTATTTTGGTTTGTTTTTTCATGAAGTTATTTTTTAAATTTAAGAAATTACCACGTCATTCGCTCCTCATTTCTCGCAATGACATTTTGTTTCTATTTTATTATATCAATAAAATCTTGCTCAGAAATAATCTCAACTCCTAAGTCTTCAGCTTTTGTTTTTTTACTCGGTCCCATTTTATCACCTGCCACAATAAAACTTGTTTTTTTAGAAATAGCACTGCTTACTTTTCCGCCGTTATCTTCGATTGCTTTTTTCAATTCGTTTCTTGTCATTTGGTAAAAAACTCCTGATACTACAATGGTTTTTCCTGCTAATTTATCGGTTTGATTTGCTAAATTTTCTGCGGATATTTCCAATTGCACTCCATAATTTTTTAATCGATTTACAAGTTGAATATTTCCTAAATCATTAGAAAAATCAATGATACTTTGGGCAATTCTATCGCCAATTTCATCAACCGAAACTAAGGTTTCAAAACTGGCAGTCATTAAGTTATCAATACTTTTAAAATGTTTTACCAATTTTTTAGCAACAGTTTCTCCTACAAATCGAATTCCGAGTGCAAACAGCACTTTTTCAAAAGGAATTTCAATGGATTTTTTAATTCCTGCAATCATATTTTGTGCAGATTTCTCTGCCATTCGTTCTAACGGAATAATCTGGTCTATTCGTAAATCATACAAATCTGCATAATTCTGTATCAAACCATTTTCTCGCAACAAATCAACCGTTTCACCTCCCAAACCATCAATATCCATTGCTTTTCTACTGATAAAATGCTGGATTCTACCTGTAATTTGTGGTGCGCAACCAAACTCATTTGGACAATAATGTTTTGCATCACCCTCTGTTCTCACTAATTCAGTACTACATTCAGGGCAATGGGTTGCGTAAATTGTTGGCATAGAATCCGAAGGGCGTTTTGTAAAATCTACTGCAATAATTTTTGGAATAATTTCACCCCCTTTTTCTACAAAAACAGTGTCGTTTATACGAATATCTAACTTTAAAATTTGATCTGCATTGTGCAAAGATGCTCGTTTTACCGTTGTTCCTGCCAATTGTACAGGTTCTAAATTTGCCACAGGAGTAATTGCCCCTGTACGCCCAACTTGATAGGTGATTTCATTTAAAATTGTAGAAACTTGTGCTGCTTTGAACTTATAAGCAATTGCCCAACGAGGATATTTTGATGTATAACCTAACTCCTCTTGTTGCTGTAAATTATTTACTTTAATAACAACTCCATCTGTTTCATAAGGCAAATCGTGTCGCTTTGTATCCCAAATATTTATGAAATCAAAAACTTTATCAATTGTTTTTGCTAAAACGATGGTTTTTGGGACTTTAAACCCGATATTTCTTGCTGCTTCTAAACTTTCTAAATGTGTACTATATCTACGTTCATCAGTTACAACTTGATACAATAAGCAGTCTAACGGACGCTTAGCAACTTCTGCACTATCTTGTAATTTTAAACTTCCGCTGGCGGTATTTCGAGGATTTCTGTACGGGTCTTCTCCATTTTCTAAACGCTCTTTATTCATTTTATTAAAACCATCTAAAGGCAAAATAATTTCTCCTCGCATTTCAAAATCACTCACAAAATCTCCATCTATTTTTAATGGAATCGATTTAATAGTTCTAATATTTGTACTAACGGCATCTCCTTGAAAACCATCACCACGAGTAACCGCTTTTACAAACTGACCGTTTTTATAGGTTAGATTGATAGAAGCTCCATCGTATTTCAATTCACAAGTGTATTCGGTATCTTCCGTTCCTAACATCTTATGAATTCGTTTTTCCCAATCTTGTAAATCTTCTTTAGAATACGAATTATCTAAAGAATACATTCGGTTTTTGTGTGTTACCGTTTCAAAATTTTTAGTAATACTACCTCCTACTCTTTGTGTGGGAGAATTGGCGTCAAAAAATTGAGGATTCTCCTGCTCTAACCGTTCTAATTCTTTCAGTTTTTTATCAAAATCAAAATCAGAAATAGTAGCATTGTCTAACACATAATAATTGTGGTTGTGCTGGTTTAATTCGGTTCTTAAGGATTGTATTTGTTGTAGAATGGTCATTTAAATAGTTTTCAAAGACCTCACTTTTTTTAAAAATCTGTGAGATATAGCCAAACGTAAAAATACATTTTCTAAATTAGAAAAGCATAAAAACACCTCTTTAAAACAGGGCAAACTCACACTTTTTCAAGTTGTTTTTCACAATAATTAATTGATTA
>CAZZNK010000070.1:0-12195 GCA_964655585.1 uncultured Flavobacteriaceae bacterium | reverse complement strand
AAAATATCAATTTTCAGGTTATTTTTGTAACCGCTTATAGCGAGTATGCTATTGATGCTTTTAAAAAAAACGCCATAGATTATATTTTAAAACCAATAGCCAATAAAGACTTAACAAATGCCGTAAACAAAGCGACTACTATTATTAACAACAATAATAACGAGCACTCTAAAAATTTGGTGGCATTATTAGCAGAAAATACAGTAGGCAATAACCGAATTATTATTCCAACTGCCTCAGGAATTTCTTTTATTCCGCAAGAAGAGGTATTGCATTTAGAAGGTTACAAAGGATATACAAAAATACATTTAACAGATGCCACCATTATTACTAGTTCTTATAATTTAGGTAAATTCGAAAAAACACTAAACAGTAGTTTTTTTAAATGTCATAAATCTCATATTATCAATTTAAAAAAAGTGCGTAATTTTGAAAACGAAGGAACTCTTATTTTAGACAATAATCATAAAATACCAATATCTAAATCTCACAAAAAAGATTTTTTAAATTTATTTCAACTTTAGATATATACGGTAATCTTTTTATTTCTAAGAGGCTTAAATAATCATCTGCAACAAACAACTATTTTTTTGTACTTTCGATACCTAAATTTATAGTACATGATATCATTTTTCACATCACCTAAAAAGAAAAAAAACATATTTACCGTTGCTTTTTACAATGTCGAAAATCTTTTTGACACTAAAAATGATCCTAAAACTTTAGACGATGATTTTACTGCAGATGGTAAAAAACACTGGAACTATAAACGTTATGAAAATAAAATAAAAAAACTAACTTCTGTAATTTCTCAACTCGGTAATGAGCGTTCTTTTTACGCACCTGCTTTGGTAGGTTTAGTAGAAGTAGAAAACGCAAAAGTAGTTGCAGATTTGGCAAATCACAAAAACTTACAACAACATCATTATGCTTTTGTACATTATGATTCTCCTGATGAGCGTGGTATAGATGTGGCACTTTTATACAACAAACAACTCTTTGAGTTATTAAGTTCAGAAACCTTTCCGCTGTATGTAGAAAATAATGATGGCGAACGAGATTATACTAGAGATATTTTAGTAGTTACAGGAAATTTAAAAGGAGAGTTGGTACACATTTTAGTAAATCACTGGCCATCTCGCAGAACAGGTTTTGAAGAAACGGAATACAAAAGAATTAAAGCTGCTGAAACAGTACAAGAAATTATAGCAAACATTCAAACAAAAAACGAAGCTGCAAAGATTCTAATAATGGGCGATTTTAATGACAACCCAACAAGTAAAAGTATAAAACAATATTTGGTTACCGAAAATTTTTACAACCCCATGGAGAGCTTATTAGACAGAGACTCTAACGGAACATTAACTTATAAAGGCAAATGGAATTTGTTTGATCAAATTATTATTAGCAACAATTTTTTAGAAAAAACCGAAGGGAATCTTTATTTTAAACACGCCGAAGTATTTAACAAAGAGTGGTTAAAAATCTATAAAGGAAAATTAAAAGGAAGTCCGTTTAGAACGTATATAGGTCCTTGGTATCAAGGTGGTTTTTCAGATCATTTCCCTGTGTATGCGTATTTTGAGAAAAAAAACTAGTCTATTTTTTTGGTCCACTCTTTAATCTTTTTATCATTTAATTGATATTTCTTGTATTTACCATCTCTGTAACGATAAAAAATAAACAATGGCATTAATACAAATGATAAAAAAAACACACCAAAACCCATTACAATTTGCGCTTTTGGATGTGCTGTTTTTAACAAATAGCCTCCTGTTAACATCCACAAAATAAAGATGACAAAACCAATTTTTAAAACTATTTTCATTACTTAATTTTTATTTTTTTAATATTTTTCACTACAGGATGCACTTCTGTTTTAACGTTAGAAGTTGTACATCCTTTACTACTAAAACAACCAATGTTTAAAAGAGCTTGTATGCTCATTAACAATCCAAATACAAGTGATAATTTACCTCCTACTTCTACAAAATTCCATATAAAATATACACCAACTACTAATTGTAATACTCTTTTATACGTCCATTTATCAATATAATTTTTCATTGTTTTTAAGTGTTTACTTCAATTATTTTTCTTTAATATTATATTTATACTGTAACTTCAATCAATTTATTTCTGTAGGCTGTAAGCAGTTTAGATTTTGATATAAATCCATAATATTTATCTTCTTTTAAAACAACAAGATTCCATGCACCTGTTTTTTTAAATTTATTTAAAATTTCTTCAACAGAATCTTTTTCATAATGAATAACATCTGATGCTCCGTGCATTAAAGACCTTACTTTCACTTTGCCATACATCTCTTTATCAAACATAATACCTCTAATATCATTTAAGGTAAGAATTCCTAAAAACTCTTTTTCTTTATTTACAACAGGAAAATGATTACGAGAAGATTTTGCTACTGCTTTGGTTACTACATCGCCTAAATTCATGTTTGGATATAAAAGGATAAAATTAGTTTCAATAATTTTTTTCAAATCTAACATCATCAACACCGTTTTATCTTTATCGTGAGTTAATAATTCGCCTTTTTTTGCTAATTCCATCGCATAAATATTATGAGGAATGTATTTTTTAGTGATTAAAAAAGAAATTGAAGAAACAATCATTAAAGGAATAAAAAGATCATAGCCACCAGTAATTTCTGCAATTAAAAAGATGGCTGTTAAAGGTGCGTGTAATACACCAGCCATTAAACCTGCCATACCAACCATTGCAAAATTTGTTTGTGATAATTTATGACTAAATATATTACTATAATTAACAACCATTGCAAAAATATAGCCCGATAAACTTCCCGTAAATAGCGTAGGTGCAAAAACACCACCTATTCCGCCTGCACCAAAAGTAAGAGACATCGCAATTACTTTAAAAGTAACCAAGCCTACTAAAAAAGCAATAATAACCCAAATATTATCTGACACTGAATGAAAAATATTATTTGCAGTCACTTCTACAATATTCCCTCTTAAAATAGTATTAATTGTTTCATATCCTTCTCCAAAAAGTGGAGGTACTAAAAATACAATAAGTCCCAAAGCACCTCCTCCAATAAGCAGTCTTTTATACGGATTTTTAAACTGTTTAAAAAAATCGGTGATTTTAAAATAAATAGTACTAAAATAAATAGAGGTTGTTGCTGATGTTACACCCAATAATACATAGAAAAAAACATCTGTCAACTCAAATTTATCTTGAAGATCAAAATGCAATAGCACATCATCACCTAAAAAAAAGTAAGAAGTTAGTACTGCGGTTATTGATGCTAAAAGTAACGGAATCATAGAAGAAATAGTGAGTTCTAAACTAAAAACTTCTACCGCAAAAACAATAGCTGCAATAGGTGCTTTAAAAATAGATGACATCGCGCCAGCTGCAGCAGCCCCTATTAAAAGAGTTCTTGTTGTCTGGTTTAAGTGAAATAATCTCGAAAAATTAGAACCCAATGCGGCACCTGTTGCCACAGTTGGTCCTTCTAAACCTACAGAGCCTCCAAAACCGACGGTTAATGGTGCTGTGATTAAAGAAGCCCACATTTGATGATTGGGCATAATGCCTTTTAACTTAGAAATAGCATATAAAGTAGAAGGAATTCCGTGACCTACTCTTTTCTTAATAATATGTTTTATAACAAGTAAAACTATAAAAAGACCAATAATTGGAAAAATAAAATAAAAAGCTTTATGCAACTCTTTTATAAATTCCTGTTCTAATAAATATTGAATTAAATGTGTAAAGTTTTTTAAAGCAACTGCCCCTAAACCCGCTAACAAACCAATAACAGCACTTAAAATATTTACAAACTGTTTATGAGAGATATGTTTATACCTCCATTTAAGAAACTTTATAAAAAAATATTTAGGTTGATGCATGTTGATTATTACTTATGGATATAAAAAAAATGAGAACGAATTTTTATCAAATAATTAATCGCACTCCTCCTAATTCTTCAATTTTATACGGAAATTTATCAGTCGGAGAGCCAATAAACATAAAGTTGATAGGAATGTTCCATTTTTTTGATAAATCTCTAATCATTTTTGGTCCAAATTCACCTTTTAAAACTACAAATTCAATATCAATTTCGGGATATTCTCTATCTAAAAAATCTATTTCTTGTGGTAAATTTGGAGGGTTTTCTATTGCCTTATCTAAAGCCAATACAATTTTCAACTTTTTAGTGTGTTCATTTTTAGTAATGTACATCATTACTTTATTTAAAGTTGCAATATTATCTCCTTTGGTAAAAAAAACAAATTCTTGAGAGTTTATATCATCAACTACACGTTGTATTCTTGTATCTAAATTAACTACAAACTTTCTAATTGGGTCAAAAATAGCGTCTATTACTTTTAAAAGAAACTTTAATAATATTGTTCTATTTAACATTACTAAAATAAAACCAATTGAAGGAATAAAATAATACAGAAAAACTGTTAAATTACTAGGAGAACCTTCTTTTGAAGGCATAACAATATTCCCTGTTAAAGCAATTAAAACTGACAAAATAGCAATAATTAGAGCTATCCAAGAAGCTTTTTCTGGTCTTGGTAATTTTTCTCTTCGTACTTTTAATAAAATATTACCTATTCCAAAAAGAGCCATTACAGATAAAAACGAAATAGTATATACACCTGCCAATAATTTTACATTCCCATTGGTAATTAACAAAACAGAAACAGATAGTAAAAAGAACATTATAATAATTCTATATGAACTTCCTTTTTTATTTTTCTTTAAAAAGAAAGGTGGCATAATTCTATCTAAAGTCATACGTTCTAGCAACCCTGTAACTCCTACAAAACTTGTTAAAACAGCTCCACTTAATACTAAAAAAGCATCAATAGCAATTAAAGAAGCAACCCATTTTCCTCCAACATGTTTTCCCATTTCTATTAATAAAGTATTTTGATATTCATCACTTTGTAATACAGGAATTGTAAATAAAGCCAAAGCAAAAATAGCCATTAAAGGATTGACAACACTTACAATAGACCACATGTTTTTTAAGGTTTTTGGAAAAACCCCTTTCTCTTGTTCTTCTACAAAATTTGCTGAACTTTCAAAACCTGAAACACCTAACATTGATGCTGCAAAGCCTAAAAATATAGCATTAGTAATGCTTCCCTCTAACGGAAAATTCCAATTTTCAAAAAAAATCCCAACACCGTTTTGAAGTAAAAAATAAATAATAAATCCTGCTAAAATTGCTAAAGATGATAAATGAAAAATAAAAATTCCAATAGCTACTTTTGCCGATTCTGTAATTCCGCCTATTGCCAATACTGCAAAAATTGAAAGCAGTACAATAGTTGCAATAATTATTGGCATTGATGGAAGTAGATGGTGTAAATAGTGAATTGCTTCATTGGCAGAAATTACAGCTGTTGCCATATAAGACAACAAGGTCAAAGTAGCTGCAAATGAGGCGGTAGATTTACTCGTGGTATTTAATAATGCATTGTATGCACCTCCATTTAAAGGCAATGCTCCAACTACTTCTCCATACACTTTTCTAAATAAAAACAATACAAAAGAAACAATCAGTAATGTTATCCAAGCATATTGACCTGCAAAAGCAATAGCTAAAGCAGATACATACAATACAGATGAACTAATATCATTACCACAAATGGCAGTTGCTGCTAATTCATTTAATTTTTTATGAATTTTTGACATTTTTTGACTTGTTAAAAATATAATACAAAATTACATTTTTTTTACTCTTTTTTTTCTTACTAAAGAAAAAACATCTTAGAATAGAGATCTTTGTTAAAATTTTAAACTAAAAAAAGTATTTTCATTACATAAAAAAATTGTGCTGTATATTTTTTCTACAAAAGGAGTAATTGCTGCTAAAGTTAATTTACATTCTATTTGATATACAATTGCTTCTTCATCTTCAGTATCTATCATTTTATTTTTGTAAGATGTTTTCACTACTTCAAATCCCTCTTTTTCTGCTAAATTCAGTAGTTTCTTTGCATACGTTTTTTGTGCTTCTTCAAGTACTTCATATTCAATATTAACATAATTTTTTCTAGTTACAAACCACAAGCAGTCCAATTTACTAGACGCAAGCCCAATAAAATTGGACTGCAACTTGTTAGCAATGAGTTTTTTAAAAAACTGAGAAAAATCATTAAAAGTAAGCTGCGCTAATTTTTTCTTAATTTTAGATGCTTTTTTTTGATGATAATACATTATAATTAGTACCGAAACAAGCACAAAAAACCTAACAAAGATTACAAACCTTCTACTACTAGACATTACTTATTTAATTTCCTTGATATTCCCAACTTTAAAGATACATAAAAATTAATTCCTTGATTTGGAATTCCTAATTTCTTAAAACGAGATAAATGATCTATATATGTTGTGTTTAATAAGTTTTTAATACCCGCAGAAATTTTAATAGGTTGATTTTTAGCCAAAATCTCTAAATCTAACCCTACATTTATCAAATGATATGCATTGGTTGGTGTTTCAAACAAACCAATATGAAGTTGCTTCATTTTATAAATATGTTGAAGATATATCTTTTTAATTCCAATTTTTTTCTTCCCAGAAAACGATGCACTTATCGTAGTATTTATTTTAGTTTGCGGAATTAATGGCAACGAGTTGCCTAATGCATCTTTGGCAAAAACTGTAGAGAAATCAGATTTTAGATGCAACCAATGTATTTGATGTGGATGAAAATGAACACCTAACTCTCCTCCATATAAAAACGCATTGGTTTGTAAATATTCAAAAACAGGATTGTTATTAATTATCGCTGCTGTAGGCGATAAAAAAATATAATTCTTTATTACATTGTAAAACGGATTTACAGAAAGTTGAAAATGCTCTGTAGTATAATCAAACTCAACATCAAGCTGAGTGGCTTTTTCATTAGTAAGTTGGTTATTCCCTTTCTCATACCTATTTGTTCCTTCGTGCACTCCGTCAGACAATAATTCTGACGTAGAAGGAGCTCTAAATCCGTTAGAAATATTAGCCCTCCATTTAGTTTTTTCTTGTTGATAGGCAACTCCTGCCGAAAAAGTACCGCCTTGATAGTTTTTTTGTAAAGCACCAATATTTTGAGTTAATTTCGCATTAATAGCTCGTTTATCAACTCTTATTCCTGTTTGAAAATGCCATTGATTTACAGAAGCATTTCCTAATACATACAATCCAATATCTTTCGTAGTAGCATCAGGAATTAACACTTCTTCTCCGTTATTTTTATTGGTTTGATACATTCCTTGACTTCCTACAATAACATCAAAAGTATCCCGAAAAAGAGGTGAAATCCATTTTGCATTATAGGTATATGTGTTTAAATACATCCCTAATGCTTGGTTGTTTTTATCATCTTCAAACTCTCTTCTGTAATTGCTAGTAAACCCTAAAGTAGTTTTTAATTTAGCATCGTTTATTGTAAAATTATTTTCAAAACTTACGTTATGATTGTTAATAATTTGAAACGGTAATTTAAAATTTCTGTTTGATGAATTTGAGTAACTTGCATCTTCGGTAATTCCGAAATTATTTTGCAAAAAGCTATATCGTAAGTTTCCAATCCAATTTTCAGTATTAAACCCGAAGGAAGTTTTGATGTTTTTTTCATTAAAACGGGTATTATCTACACGTTTTTTATTCGGAATTTTATAATCTGCATGAGAAGAATATCCTCCAAAAAGATTCCATCTAAATTTTTCTTTATGAATTTTAACACCAATATTTGTTCTGTATCCTAAAGTGCTTGAAAGGAATTTAGACTCGAAATTTAACTCTATTTTATTGTGTTTAGCATATTGCTCATCAACAAAATATAAAACACCACCCAATGCATCTGCACCATATAATAAAGAGGCTGGCCCTTTAATTACTTCTACACTTCCAATACCTATTTCTCCTACTCCCAAACCATGTTCGTCACCCCATTGTTGGTTTTCTATCCGAATACCTTGAGCGTAAGTTACAATTCTACTACCAGACAATCCTCTAATAATAGGTTTCCCAATACCTGCACCTGTAGTATTTTGTTCAACTCCTGCAATATTGGTAATTGCTTCTGCCAATGTAAGAGGCGCTGTTTGTTGTAATTTTGCTAATTTTCTATGCTTTACAGCAACAATGGTTGTTTGTTGTAATTTTCCTGTGGGTACAGCAATAATCACTTCATCTAATTTATAATGACTTTCTTCTAAGTAAAAAGTCTTTTTTTGTGTTTTTTCACGATCAATAATTACATCTAAAGTGGCATAACCAATATAAGAAATTTGAAGGTGAATTTTTTGTTGTTTAAAATGAGTGATTTTAAAAACACCATTTTGATTTGTTGTAGTACCTGTGTTTAAATCTACCAAAAGAATTTCTGCAAACGGAATTGGCTCTTTGGTGTTTTTATCTAAAATAGTACCTATAAATTGTTGTGCGTTTACTTTTAGAAAAAGAAACAGCATAAAGAAAACGAAAATGACTTTTTTCATTTTTATATGTTTTAATAAGAATAATTTTAATGCTTTAAATGATCAATTAACTTACTAAAACGGGAGGTGCTCTTAATGAAAAATAATTCTTCTTGTTATACTCTTTATACGAGATATAAAGATTGCTGTAAATACTGTTTTTTACTGATGGTTTTTCTGTAATAAATAATGGAGAATTAGAAATAAAAGTAGAATATTGTACTCCTACAATATCACAACTCTCAACATCATGCTCATGAAAATGCTGTACATCTTTAGCAAAACAATGTATTTCGTTATGTTCATGAAAAAAAACATCTGCTAATTTTACTCCTGATGGTGCCAGGAACAAAACTGCTAATGCAACAGATATAATATGTCTAATCTTTTCTTTCATTCTAAAATATAGAACAGCAAAGTTAAAAAAATATGATATTTTATAGTAACAAAAAATGTTAAATATAAAACAAATACCTCAACCTTTTCAAAGTAATAAAATTATACAATTGTGTTTTTTTATTACTCAATAGTTACTTTTAAATTCAATTCTTTGAGTTGTTTATCATCAAGAAACGCAGGCGCATCAATCATTACATCTCGTCCTGAGTTGTTTTTAGGAAACGCAATAAAATCTCTAATTGTTTCTTGTCCGCCTAAAATAGACACTAACCTGTCCAGTCCAAAAGCGATACCTCCGTGTGGTGGTGCCCCATACTCAAAAGCATCCATTAAAAACCCAAATTGTGCTTTGGCTTCTTCAACAGAAAAACCAAGATGTTTTAACATAATTGCTTGGGTTTGTTTATCATGAATTCTAATAGACCCTCCTCCTATTTCATTTCCATTCAATACCAAATCATACGCATTGGCTTTTACCTCTCCAGGATTTGTATCTAACAATGCTAATTGCCCTGGTTTTGGTGATGTAAACGGATGGTGCATTGCGTGGTAATGCCCTGTTTCTTCATCTAATTCTAACAACGGAAAATCTACTACCCATAAAGGTGCAAATACTTTCGGATCTCTCAAACCTAAACGTTCTGCCATTTCCATTCGTAAAGCACTTAATTGTGCTCTCACTTTATTGGTATCTCCTGATAAAACGCAAATTAAATCGCCTTTTTTAGCGTTGGTTTCTGCTGCCCATTTTGCCAAATCTTCTTGGTCGTAAAATTTATCTACGGATGACTTGAATGTACCGTCTTCATTGCATTTTACATACACCATACCTAGCGCTCCGACCTGTGGTCTGCGCACCCAATTTACCAATTTATCAATTTCTTTTCTTGTGTATGATGCTCCGTTTGGTACAGCAATACCAACCACTAATTCTGCATTGTTAAACACATTAAACTCTTTGTGTTGTGCAACATCATTTAATTCTCCAAATTCCATTCCAAATCTAATATCTGGTTTGTCATTTCCGTAGATTCTCATTGCATCATCATAAAAAATTCTTGGAAATTTAGCTACTTCAACTCCGTTAATTTCTTTTAATAAATGACGTGTCAATCCTTCAAAAATATTTAAAATATCCTCCTGCTCAATAAACGCCATTTCACAATCAATTTGTGTAAATTCTGGTTGTCTATCTGCACGCAAATCTTCATCTCTAAAACATTTTACAATCTGAAAATACTTGTCCATTCCACCAACCATTAACAATTGCTTAAAGGTTTGTGGGCTTTGTGGTAAGGCGTAAAACTGCCCTTCATTCATACGAGAAGGTACTACAAAATCTCGTGCTCCCTCGGGGGTTGATTTAATTAAATACGGCGTTTCTACTTCAATAAAACCACCATCAGATAAATACTTACGTACTTCCATCGTTACTTTATGACGGAAAATTAAATTGTCTTTTACAGGGTTTCTTCGGATGTCTAAATAACGATATTTCATACGCAATTCTTCTCCACCATCTGTCTCGTCTTCAATTGTAAAAGGAGGTGTTAATGAAGCGTTTAAAACCGTTAATTGAGAAACTAAAATCTCTATTTCTCCTGTTTCAATGTTTCTATTTTTAGATTGACGCTCAATAACTGTTCCTGTTACTTGAATTACAAATTCACGTCCCAAAGATTTTGCTTGTTCCATCAATTTTTTAGAAGTACGTTCTTCATCAAAAATAAGTTGCGTAATACCGTAACGGTCTCTAACATCTACCCAAATCATAAAACCTTTATCACGGGTTTTTTGTACCCAACCTGCTAATGTTACTTCTTTATTGATGTGTGACGCTCTTAATTCGCCACAAGAATGACTTCTATACATTTTTTCTCTTTGAAAATTTAATCATGCAAAATTAAGCAAAATTATAAGAACCACATTTGTATTATAAGACATAAAAGTCTTATTTTTACATATACTATTTGATATCCCAAAATGAGACCTCGTTATTCTATAATTTTAGCATTTTTATTCTTCAGTTTATCTCTAAATGCACAAAAAAAAGAGGTGAATATAGATAGTTTATATACTGTTGTTCAAAAAGAGATAGATTCTCCAAAAAAAGTAGATACTTTAATAAAAGTATATAAAAAATCCATTAAGCAACACGCTATTAGAAAAGATATTTTAGAAGAGGCTCTGGCTATTTCAAAAAAAATATTTTATATCAAAGGAATTGGAATTTCTTATTTTAGAAAAGGAATTACTACAAGGTATGAGCAAAATTTTAGTAAATCTGTAATGTATCATAAAAGAGCTCTCTCTTTTTTAGAAAAAACCACAGACACACTGCGTATTGCTAAATGTTTAAACAGCTTAGGGGTAACCTATAGAAAATTAAATCTAGAAAAAGAAGCTTTTGATAGCTATTTTAAATCGTTAAAATTAGCTGAAAAAATTAATAATACAAAAGGTATTACCATTGCATTAAACGGTATGGGAAATGTTTTTTTAAATACAGAGCAATATGACAATGCTCTTTTATATTTAAAAAAGGCTTTAAAAATAGAAAGTGAAAGAAAAAATCTACGAGGTCAAGAATATGGTTATGCTAATGTTGGTGAAGTTTTTTTACACAAAAAAATGTATGATTCTGCTTATTATTATTTTGATAAATCATTTCAATTATCACTAAAAAATCCGCGTAAAGAAAGTACAGCCATAAAATATACTTTGTTTGGTTTGTTAAACCAAAAGCAAGGAAATTATGCTATTTCTATCAATTATTATAAAAAATCTATTCCAAAATTTATCAAGTATAAAAACACACGTTATTTGAGTAATGCGTTTATAAATATTGGCATTAATCAATTGCAATTGAAACAGTATAAAAAAGCTTTTAAAAACATTACAGAAGGGTTAAACAAAGCTAAAATAGTTAAATCTAAAGAAAACATCTCTTTAGGGTACAAGGCATTAACCAATTATTTTGAAAAAACAAAAGATTATAAAAATGCTTTAATTGCCCAAAAACAAGCAACTGCTTTTCATGACAGTATTGTTAATGAAGCATCGCAAAAAAATATGATAAGCACTCAAATTGCTTATGAATCACAAAAAAAAGATACTCAGATAAGAAAATTAGCTCAAGAAAAAGAAACTAGTGAAGAGAAAGCAAAAACTAATTTTTCGCGTTTTATTTTTAGTGTCTTATTTAGTGTTATAATTATTGGTGTGTTAATTTTTGCATTGGTACTCTCAAGAAAAAATAAAGAACTAGCTTTAGAACAAAAAAATACAGAGTTACATAATTAATTACTTA
>CAZZNK010000069.1:0-12599 GCA_964655585.1 uncultured Flavobacteriaceae bacterium | reverse complement strand
TTTTTGGACTCGTGCGTTAACTGTAGCAGAAATAAATGCCCAAAAAGATGGTGCATTACCTGCTGGTACCGCAAACGGATTAGCTGCCTATTATAAAATGAACCAAGGAATTGCAGGAGGAGACAATACAGCAATTGCTACACTAACAGATAGTGGTCCAAACGGATTAGATGGTACATTAAATGCTTTTCAAAGAAGCGGCCCAACATCTAACTTTGTTGCAGGAGTAACAAGTACTTTTACAGGAGTCGCTTCAAACGTTTTTACAACCACAGGTAATTGGTCTACCCCTGCTAATTGGAGTTTAGGTGTTGTACCTACCCAAGTAGAAGGTATTATTATAGAAGCAGGTAAAACCATTACCGTAGATGTAGATAATTTAGTGATAGATGATTTTGAGTTACAAGCAGGGGCAACTTTAAACATTCCGAAAGGGAAAGAAATTACCGTACAAAATTCTTTTGTAAGTAACGGTGCGTTAGATTTAGGTTCTGATGCTGTAGATAGTGGTGTTTTATTAATTGAAGGAACTTCTACAGGAACTGTAACCTACAATCGTGGTGGTTTATTAGCCAACAAATGGAGCATTGTAACGCCACCCGTTTCTGGACAAACTGTAAAAACCTTTGCAGAAAACGCAGCCAATGATATTCGTATCAATGCTGCTCCTAATCCAGATAGATATGCCATCGGTTTTTATGATGATGCACAAGCAGTGGGCAACAAATGGGCGTATTTTGACGCTGACGTAAACGCAAGTACAGAATTTGTAGCAGGACAAAGTTATGCCATTTCAAGAAACACCAATGGAGCTATAGCTTTTGTAGGAACGTTGCAAACCGAGAATTTAGACAAAACCTTGGTTGCAGACCAATGGAGTGCGATTGGGAATCCATATACAACCTATTTTCCTGCTAATAAAAACGGGAGTAGTAGTTTTTTAAATGACAATTTAGCTGCCTTAGATGATGCTTTTAAAAGTTTATATCTTTGGGATGTAGCTCAAAATAAATACGTAGCCGTTACTGAAGTAGATGCTACTGATAGATCTTTACCACCAGGACAAGGTTTCTTTGTGCGAATGAAAGCAGGACAAACCGCCATTACTTTTAACCAAGAAAAAAGAAGTACAAAACCTGCAAGTGGCACTACTAATTTTTCTAGAACCACCAACACCACACCAAGTATTACACTAAACGTATCTAACGGAACAACCACCGTAAAAACTGACATTAAATATTTTGATACAGCCACACAAGGTTTAGATCCTGGATATGATATTGGTAACTTTAATAGTTCAAGTTTTGATGTATTTACACATTTATTACAAAATAGTAATGACACTAATTTTACCATTCAGTCTTTACCTTTAGATAACTATGAAAACATGATTATCCCTATTGGAATTAAAGCTGCATCTGAAACTGAAATTACCTTTTCAGCAGAAAACCTCAACTTACCAACAGGTATTAAAGTTGTTTTAGAAGACAGAAGCAACAACACGTTTACAGAATTAAGCACTAACGGAAACTACACCCTAACACTTACTTCTGACAGCAACGGAATTGGGCAATTCTACTTACGAACTACATCAAGTGCATTAAATATAGAGAATGTTCAATTAACAAGAGTTTCTATTTTTACAATAGACAACAAAACACTTAGAATAAAAGGTTTGAAAGACGGAAAATCGACCGTTTCCCTTTTCTCACTACTCGGGAAACAAATATTAAAAGAAACGTTTATCAATCAAAAAAGTAAAGATATTAATTTGCCAAAACTAGCAATTGGTATTTATTTGGTAAAAATACAAACAACAAACGGTAATTTGAGTACTAAAATAATCATTCAATAATAACGAGTTACACAACGATTCATCATGAAAAAATCAAACACAAAAAACAATCAGGATATTACTCGTAAAGATGCACTTAAAAGAATCGGGAATTACAGTAAATACGCAGCATTAACAGCTTTAGGAACGTACTTAATCTTAAATCCTCAAAAAGCACAAGCAGCAAGTCCAGAAGATCCGGGAACTGGATTTTAGAAAAAAAAAGTCAATAAAAAAATCCCAATCAATTTGATTGGGATTTTTTTATATTATCTAAACTACTGTTTACTTTTTATTCCTAAACATCAACCATAAACCAATTAAAACCAAAGGAATACTCAATATTTGCCCTGTATTTAAAGAATTAAATACCCAATCTTCTCTCCCATCTACTTGTGCTTCTTTTAAAAATTCTAAAAAGAAACGTAATGACCATAAAACAACTAAGAACAGTCCGAAAAGATAGCCTAATTGTTCTTTTTTATTGGTTTTCCAATACAAAAACCACAATACAAAGAATAGCGTTAAGTAACTAAATGCCTCGTACAATTGCGTTGGGTGTCTTGCCACTTTCTCTCCTGCGGCTTTAAAGATTACACCAAAACTAGTTCCTGTAGGTTTTCCGTAAATTTCTGAATTAAAAAAGTTTCCTAGTCTGATAAAAAAACCTGCCAAAGCTACCATTATTGCCAACCTATCTAAAATAAACAACCATGGTTTTTGCAACTCTCTTTTTGCGTAAAAATACATAGCAATAGGAATGGCAATTGCAGCACCATGACTAGCAAACCCTGTATAACCAGTGAATTTCCATGTTCCATCAGCCATTTCTTTAAAAGGGATAATTATTTCTAACAAATGATTTTGGTAATAATCCCAACTGTAAAAAAACACATCGCCTAAACGCATTCCTACTAACATAGAAATAAAGGTGTACATAAAAATTCCATCTAATTTCTCAACAGGAATTTTATCTTCAATATATATTTTTTTCATCAAATGCATCCCTAAAATAAAGGCGGCTACAAACATTAAACTGTACCATCTAATAGTGTAAAAACCTAAATCAATTCCTATGGATGGATTCCAAACTACGGATAAAAATGTGTTCATATATTCTGTTAAAATTTAATTATTTTGTCATTGCAATAAAATGAAACAATCTGTTTAAGATTACTTCGTCGTATCCTCCTCGTAATGACGATTATTATTATTATTATTATTATTATTATTATCTGGTACGGGGTCATACCCTTCTCCTCCCCAGGGGTGACAACTAAAAATTCGTTTTACCGCCAACCAACCACCTGCAAAAAAACCATGTTTTTGTAAGGCTTCAATAGTGTAATGAGAACATGTTGGGTTGTATCTGCATGATGATGGCGTATAGGGAGAAATAGCGACTTGATAAAAACGCACCAACAAAATAAACGGATATGCCAATATTTTTTTCAAAATTAGTTGATAGAAAATGAGGTTCCTTCTCTCCCATCTTTTAATTGAATACCCAAAGCCAACAACTCATCTCTAATTTGATCAGACAATGCCCAATCTTTATTTTCTCTGGCTTCTTTTCTTAACTTTATAAGCAACTCTACAACACCATCAATTTTATCGGAACTTTGCTCTTTTGCTTCATCTATCAAACCTAAAACATCAAACACAAAATTATGTAATGTTTCTTTTAAAAGCGATATATCATTTGCCGTTATACTTGCTTTTTTTCCTTTTATTTGATTGATGTTTTTTACTGCTTCAAACAAGTGAGAAATTAATACAGGTGTATTAAAATCATCATTCATAGCATCATAACATTTTTGTTTCCAAAGCTGTACATTAAAACCCGAAGTTTTTTCTGCTTCAATATTTTTTAAAGTTTTTACAGCATCCATCAATTTATGATAGCCTTTTTCTGAGGCTAACAAAGCATCCGAAGAAAAATCTAAAATACTTCTATAATTGGCTTGCATATTAAAAAACCGAACTACGCTTGGGGAAAATACTTTACTTAAAATTTTATTATCACCAGATATAATTTCATCAGGTAAAATATAATTCCCTGTTGATTTTGCCATTTTCTGACCATTTAAGAGCAACATATTTGTATGCATCCAATAATTTACGGGATTTACACCGCTACAGGTTTTAGATTGTGCAATTTCACATTCGTGATGTGGAAATTTTAAATCCATTCCTCCTCCGTGAATATCAAACTGTTCTCCTAAATATTTCTTACTCATTACAGAACATTCTAAATGCCAACCAGGAAAACCATCGCTCCAAGGCGAAGGCCAACGCATAATGTGCTGTGTATCTGCTTTTTTCCAAAGGGCAAAATCTTGTGGATTTTTCTTATCTGATTGTCCATCTAAAACGCGTGTATTATGAATGGCATCTTCTATTTTTCTACCTGATAAAATTCCGTAATTACCTTTTTTATTGTATTTTAAAACATCAAAATAAACAGATCCATTTACTTCGTAGGCAAAGCCTTTGTCAATTATTTCGGTAATCATTTCAATTTGCTCAACAATATGTCCTGTTGCTGTTGGCTCAATACTTGGCGGCAAAAAGTTATAATTACTTAATACGTTATGAAAATCTACCGTGTAACGTTGTACAACTTCCATCGGTTCAATTTTTTCTAAACGTGCTTTTTTTGCAATTCTGTCTTCTCCTTCATCTGCATCGTTTTCTAAATGACCTGCATCAGTAATATTACGCACATAACGCACTTTATACCCTAAATGCAAAAAATAACGATACGCTACATCAAAAAACATAAACGTTCTAACATTACCTAAATGTACATTGCTATAAACTGTTGGTCCACAAACATACATGCCAACATAGCCTTCTGTAATTGGCGTAAATACTTCTTTCTTTTTAGAAAGAGAATTGTAGATTTTTAGTTGATTATTTTTGTAGATTTCCATCGATAAAAGTCATTTTTACAAGCTGTAAATATAGGTACTTTATAAAGAATAAAGAAATGGAATTTTGTGAAGTTTTTGTAAGTAAAAAGAGTCTTTAGAGGCTCTAAAATACTATTTTATAATTGTTAATTGGCTGTATTTAGTATTAATTATACGTTAATAGAATCGTTTTTCACATTGCTCAATAATAGATTTATTACCTTAAAGGCGACACATTTTTTGCTGTGTTGCATTTTTGAAGAATATTTTTTCTAAATTTACATCAATATTTTTTATTTGCATTTTATGATTGATAAAAACAACACTGCTTTACATGAAAAAAAAGGTATTTCTCAACCAGAAACTACCAGTAAAATTGCTGCAGATAAAATTAAAATCAATCGAGGGAAGCATCCATCAGTAAATAATTTTGTAACACATATTTTAAATGGAGATGTTTCTTTTTTAAGTAGAGCAATTACCTTGGTAGAAAGCACCAATGCAAAACATCAACAGAAAGCAAATAAAATTTTAGAACAATGTTTGCCACATGCAAATACATCGGTTAGAATCGGAATTACGGGTGTTCCAGGAGTAGGGAAAAGTACTTTTATTGAAGTTTTTGGAAAACATTTAACATCTTTAGGAAAAAAAGTAGCCGTGTTAGCCGTTGATCCAAGTAGCTCTATCAACAAAGGAAGTATTTTGGGTGATAAAACTAGAATGGAAGAATTAGTTACTGATAAAAATGCGTTTATCAGACCGTCTCCTTCAGGAACGTCATTGGGAGGTGTTGCACAGAAAACACGCGAAAGCATTATTCTTTGTGAAGCTGCTGGGTACGATACTATTATTATTGAAACTGTAGGGGTTGGGCAAAGTGAAACTGCCGTACATTCTATGGTAGATTTCTTTTTATTATTAAAAATTGCGGGGGCTGGCGATGAATTGCAAGGTATAAAACGCGGAATTATAGAAATGGCAGATGCAATTGTAATTAACAAAGCAGATGGCGATAATAAAAAAAATGCACAATTCGCAAAAATTGAGTTTAACAGAGCATTGCATTTGTATCCGCCGAAAGAAAGTAGTTGGCAACCCAAAGTTTTAGTAGCAAGTTCTTTAAAAAACACTGGTATTACTGAAATTTATAAACTGATAGAAACGTATTTACAATTAACAACAACCAATGCTTTTTTTCAGAAAAAAAGAAATGATCAAAACAAATATTGGTTGCTATCTACTATAAACCAGCAGTTAAAAGATGATTTTTATCAAAACCCAGAAATAAAAAAGAAATTAAAACAAGAAATTGAGAATTTAGAACACGGTAAAACGACTCCGTTTAAAGCTGCAAAAAAATTACTAAACAACGCTAAAAAACTATAAATTTATATATTTGCAGCTCTTAGAGATTAAATATGATATTACAAAAAATTCCGAATTATATAAAGTACATTTTTAGCAATGTTTTTTTTCTATTTCTCTATGCTTTTATTTTTAGACTTATTTTCTTTTTCTTTTTTGCTCAAATTAACGAAGCTCCAGCATCAGAAATTATAAAATCATTTTTTTTAGGCGTTCGGTTTGATATCAAATTAGCTATATTGACTGTTTTTCCTATCGCTTTACTCCTCTTTATTATTAATTATCGTTTTTTTAAATACTCCTTTTACAAAAAAATTGTAGTTGGTTATTTTGTAGCTGCATATTTAATAGTCACTCTGTTTTATTTCATAGATTTTGGTTATTATGATTACTTAAACATTCGTTTAGATGCTGCATCATTACGTTTTTTGAGCAACCTGAAAATTTCCTCACAAATGCTCATGGAAAGCTATCCTGTTTTTAAAGGGATTATTGGTTTGCTTATTTTAGGGTTTGTTATTTACAAATTCATGTTATTTCTCTACAGAAAAGCAAAAGACACTAATTTACAAAGCTCTAAAAGAAAAAAAGCATTCTATATTCTTTTTCCATTACTACTATTATCATTTGGTATTTATAGCAGTTTTTCGCACTATCCGTTGCGTTGGAGTCAAGCATTTTTTTCTAAAAACAATGCTGTAAATCAGTTTGCACTCAACCCTATTCTATATTTTTTTGATAGTTTTCAATTTAGGAATGAAGGTGTTGATATAGAAAAAACAAAAACTTATTTCCCTACAATAGCAAAACATTTAGGAGTAAAATCTGACAGTATTTTCTTTGAGAGAAAAGTAACTTTTAAAGAACCTTATCAACAAAAACCAAACATTATTTTTGTAATGTTAGAATCGGTTGGCGTAGTACCGATGAGTTATTTTGGAAACCCAATACAGAGTACGCCAAAAATGGATAGTATTTTCAAAAAAAGCGTACTTTTTACGAACTTCTTTGTTCATAAAGCAGGTACTGCCGGCACTGTTTTTTCGAGTATTACAGGCTTACCAGATATAGATCGTGTTAGAACAGCTTCTCGAAATCCCATGGTAATTGATCAGCGCATTATTTTTGATCAATTTACAGGATATAAAAAATTATATTTTTTAGGAGGAAGTGCTAATTGGGCGAATATTCGTGGTATTTTTCAATCAAATATTAAAGATTTAAAAATCTTTGAAGAAGGAAGTTATAATGTAGAAAAACGTGCCGATGTTTGGGGTATTGATGATTATGAATTGTTTAAAGAATCTAGTAAGGAATTAGCAAAACTACATCAACAAAAAAAACCATTTGTTGCGTATATACAAACTGCAAGCAACCATATGCCATTTACGGTTCCTGATAAAAGAGAAAATTTTAGACCTATAAAAGCATCAGAAATAAGTAAAGAAACACTTAAAAATGGTGGTTTTGATGGTTTAGGAAGATTAAATGCGCTTCGGTATTTAGATTTTAATGTAGCACGTTTTTTATACAGAGCGAAAAAAGCTGGCTATTATGATAATACTATTTTTGTGTTTTTTGGAGATCATGATACACACATGAATCCTATAAAAGAATTTAAAAAAGAATTTGATTTAGGTATTGAATTACATCATGTTCCTCTTTTTATTCATGCACCAAAATATATACAACCACAGATTGTTTCTAAATTTACAAAATTGGTAGATATATTTCCTACCGCTGCGAGTTTGGCAAAAATAAATTATATTAATTACACCTTAGGTTCTAATGCTTTAGATACTCTAAACACAAGTAATATTGCTTTTTTATATCATAAGTTTAACGGAGAACCTGGTATTGCTTTATTAAAAGATAATTTCTGCTTACAAAAAACACTTATCAGTAAAACAACTAGTTTATACAGTTTACAAACGGGTAAAAAAGAAGATCTAAAAGGAAAATACCCAAAGATTTATCAGCAAATGGATAGTTTACTAAACGGTTTTTACCACAGCACAAAATACTTGTACTTTAACAATAAGAAAGTATCAGAGAAATAATTTTTTATCAAACTTTTTAAATAACAAATAATAAAGGTTTGCTAAAAGAGTTCCTGTAAGTATTCCGCAAAAAATATCAAGTGGAAAGTGAACTCCTAAATACAATCTACTATAAGCAAAAAAGAGAGGAAACAGCAAAATAAATTTGATGTACTTATATTTTTCTTTCAATACAAGGATTATAAATACCGAAAAAAAAGTTGATGTTGTTGCATGCCCAGAAATAAAACTATAACTCTGTGGGTTTAATAAATGTCTTAATAAACCGCTAATTTCATCATTATTATTTGGGCGCAACCTTTCGAAATAGTTTTTTATTAAATTGGTAAATTGGTCAGAAAAAGCAACCAAAACAATTAACGATAAGATTACAAATCCTCCTCTTTTCCAACCAAAGGGTTTTATTACCAAAAAAAAAATAAAAAGAAACAACGGAGTCCAATTAAATTGATTGGTGATTGCCAACCAAAATGAATCCCATTGTTCACTTCCTAAATTGTTGAGAAAAATAAGTAGCTCTCTATCTTGTTGTAAAATATTTTCTAACAAATTATTCTCCTACTTTTAAAACTTCTACTTCAAAAACTAAATCTGATTTTGGAGGAATAGATCCGCCTCCTTTTTCTCCATAACCAATATAATATGGTATAAACAAGCGTACTTTTTCACCTTCCCTCATGGTCAATAAACCTTCTTTTAAACCTGCAACAAGTGCTTTTTTATTGATAATAAGTTCCATCGGCTTTTTATCTACATTACTAAACAGCAACCTTCCAGTAGCCGTATAGAATGTTGCAGTAATGGCAACTTTCTGAGCTGGGTTTACTTTTTTTCCAGTTCCTTTTTTAAGTTGTAAAATTTTTAAACCAGAATTTGTTTTTATCGCTTTAGAAATATTCATTTTTTCTAAAAAGGCTTTCTTAATCTTCTCTTGCCTATCAAGATTTTCTTTTTCTAAACCTTTTTGTCTAATTTCCCCTTGCTTAAAAACGCTTTCAGTATCAAAGTTTTTTGCTTTTTTACCCAAACGGATAATTTCTAAAGCATTGATTTTGTCTCCTTTGGCAATAGAATCTACCACATTTTGCCCTTTTATAACTTTTCCGAAAACAGTATGTTTACCATCTAGCCAAGGTGTTGCTTTGTGGGTAATAAAAAACTGACTCCCGTTAGTCGCTTTCCCTGAATTTGCCATCGATAAAACGCCAGCTTCTGTATGTTTGTAAATCAATCCATCTGAAGAATCTCTTGGAAATTCATCAGCAAATTTATAACCAGGATTCCCTCTACCAGTTCCTGTTGGATCTCCTCCTTGAATCATAAAATTAGCTATAACTCTATGAAATATGGTTCCGTTATAATACTTTTTACCTTTTAAAGAATCTACAACTTTTTTATTTGTCCCTTCTGCTAACGATACAAAATTCGCCACCGTCATTGGGGTTTTATCAGCATATAGTTTTAATAAAATATCGCCTTTATTTGTTTGTATATCTGCATAAATACCATCTTGTAAATCTGCATATTTTACAGTTTTGCAAGATGTAAATAAAACAATAATTATAAATGATAGCTTTAAAAACTTACTCATCTTATTTTATGATGTCTAAGATTTCTACATCAAAAATGATAGTAGCATAAGGCTTTATTTTTCCTCCTCTAGGAGTTGCTCCATAACCTAATTCTTGAGGAATAAACAATCTATATTTAGATCCTTTTCTCATCAATTGTAAACCTTCATTAAATCCTTTTACAAACCCTGTTACACTATGTGTAATTGGCTTCTTTTTATCAACAGAACTATCAAAAACAGTCCCATCAATTAAAGTACCATGGTAATGCAACGTTACTCTACCAGTAGCTGGCACCTTAGCACCTTTCCCTTCTTTTAACACTAAATATTGCAATCCGCTAGCAGTAGTTTTTACACCTTTTTTAGTTTTATTTGTAGCTAAGAAATCTTCTCCTGCTTTTTTAACTCCTGCATATTTTTTTGCATCTTCATTTTTCTTTTCTTTCATTTTTTCTTGCTGCTTTTTTTGAAAGTAAGAACGTATTACATCCTTAGAGGTTTTATCATCTAACAGTAAATTAGTTGAATCTAATCCGTTGTGATATCCTTGTAAAAAAAGTTCTTTGTTAGATTCAGGAAAACTTCTTTTAATATTTGAAGCCATATCTAAACCGATAGCATAACTTACAGAATCTATTTCTGTTTTTAATGATTTATTGGTTACTCCATTTTTATTACAAGATGTAATTGTTACAGCTAAAATTGCTACTGCTAAAAATTTAATTGTTTTCATTTTTTTTGATTGATTTAATATCTATTAATGTTACTGTACTTATTATTGATTGATTAATGCCTATTCTGTCTCCATCACCCGAAATACCGAATGCATTATATGATGGAACGACAAATGTAATGGTTTCTCCTCTTTTCATCAACTTTATTCCACTTTGTAAAGCGGTAATAAAATCTTCCTTATCTACAGAGTATGTCTTTACGCCCAATTCCTCTTTTGTATAGATAAATGTTCCTTTTAAATTTTTAATATTATACTCAAAAGTTACGATGTCTCCTTTTTGTGGGGTAACTGTATTTTCTTTTATTTGATGAACATATGTGTACCAAAAACCTTTATGCGATTCATAATACTGATGTGTAGAGTCTTTCGCTATTAAATATGCAATTTTTTTATTTTCTATCTGATTAAGAATTTTATTCTCTTTAACCAAACCATTAATTGTTGTAGATGGCTTCGGATTTATAGGTCTTCTTGCTGTTGGTTTTGAACAACTAACCGCTAAAATACTTAGTAAAAAAAGAATACTAACTTTCATACGATGCAATTAATTCTTGTTGATATTCTGGCAATAATGCTGTAAATTTCTCTATGGTTTTTTGCATAGAAACACCACTCTTTCCTCCTGATGCATTATCGTGCCCACCACCTTCAAAATAATTTCTTGCAAATTGGTTTACAGAAAATTTTCCTTTAGAACGAAATGATATTTTTATAATTCCTTGCTCTTTATCTTCAATAAAAATAGCAGCAAAAATAATATCTTTTAAAGATAAAGCGTAATTCACAACCCCTTCTGTATCACCTTTTTGAAAATCAAAACGTTTTTTTTCTGCATCTGTTAAGGTAATAAATGCTGTTTTATATTCTGGAAAAATTTTCAAATTACTCAATGCTTGTCCTAATAACAAAAGTCTTCCATAAGAATTTGCATCATATACATTATTATGTATTTTATCATTTTCTACACCTTTATCAATCAAATCAGCAATAATTCTGTGTGTTTTACTGGTGGTAGATCTAAAACGAAACGAACCTGTATCTGTCATAATACCTGTATATAAACAAGTTCCTATGTTTTTATCAATCAAAGAAACATCATCCATCATTTCTATAAATTGATATACCATTTGGCATGTAGAGCAAATTTCTGTGTCTGAATACATATATGCCATGTCATCTGGTTGCTGATGATGGTCTATCATAGCAAAATCATTCTTATACGTTTCTAATGTTTTTTGCATATCAAAACCTACTCTATGCAGCACATTAAAATCTAGCAGAAAAATAATATCAGAAGTATCAATCGCTCTTTTAGATTGTTTATTTTGCTTATCAAACTTATACATTTTACCTCCGCTAGGTAACCAATGCAAAAACTCTGGATACTCATTTGGCATTACAACAGTAACATTGTGTCCTTTTTTTGTAAGATAAAATTGTAAGCCTATACAAGAGCCAACAGCATCTCCATCAGGATTTCTGTGTCCAATAATAACTATATTTTTAGGAGTTTCTAAAAATTTCGTTAATTCTTTAATTCGTTTTAAAATCATAGGTGGCGAAGATACAATTTAATTAAAAAAAATGCGTAATTTCGCGCCGATTTTAAATTTGATAAATACAAAGAAAATGGCAACAAATAGAACATTTACAATGATAAAACCAGATGGCGTAGAAAACGGACATACTGGTGCGATTTTAGACAAAATTAATGCTGCAGGCTTTAGAATTGTAGCTTTAAAGAAAACACAAATGACAATAGCTGATGCTGAAGCATTTTATGCAGTACATAATGAGCGTCCGTTTTTTGGAGAATTGGTAGAATTCATGACTCGTGGACCTATCGTTGCAGCAATTTTAGAAAAAGACAATGCTGTTGAAGATTTTAGAGCTTTAATTGGTGCTACAAATCCTGCAGAAGCAGCCGAAGGAACTATTAGACAAATGTATGCAACTTCTATCGGAGAAAATGCAGTACATGGTTCTGATAGTGATGAAAATGCTGCTATTGAAGGTGCTTTTCATTTTTCTGGAAGAGAAATGTTCTAGGAAATAAATAATGTGCCGTCCTAAAATAGCGTTACAGAATTAATCTTTGAAAGGTAGTGATTTT
>CAZZNK010000068.1:3539-12888 GCA_964655585.1 uncultured Flavobacteriaceae bacterium | reverse complement strand
ATCAATTAATTATTGTGAAAAACAACTTGAAAAAGTGTGAGTTTGCCCTGGGTTTACTTGATGGCATAAGAGCATTGGCTTCAAAAACAAAAATTGAATACATTGGCAATGAAGAAGTAAGAACATTTTTTAGTAAAGAAGGTAAATCAGCCAACGGAATGGGAGTATTTAAAGAGGTCTATTCCTATAATAAAAAAGGACAAAGAATTGGTTTAAAATTTTATAACAAAAATAATGAGCCTATAAATAATAGTTGGAATATTTTTGAATATATGTGGAAACACATTAACAACAATTCTGTATTAGAAACAAGAAAAGACGTAAATGGAATAAATGAAACTTTGCGACCTTATTATAAATTTCATAACGTGCTATACAAATTTAATGATAAGAAATTATTACTATCAATGAATAATGTAGATAAGAAATTGAAATTAATAAATGATGAAACTGGGATAGCCATAGATAAAGCTACATATGATAAAAATAACAACCTCATTAATTTTAAGTTTTTTAATGCTGAAAAGAAACCAGCTGTTGGTTCATTTATGGGAACAGCAGGAGGTTTTGCAACCTATGACGATAATGGAAATTGTTTAAAATACGCAAAAGTTGGTTTAGATGGAAACTATAAAGTTGATAAAAGAAGTAAGATTGCTTATTCAAAATATAAGTTTGATAGTATTGGTAATTTAATAGAACGTAGCAATTATGATATAAATGACAAAATACTAAAAAGACGAGGAATTACGAATGTGAAATATATTTATGATAAAGATAATCCAGAACAGTTTTTAAAAACCGAATTATACCATACAATACCAAATAGAATAGCAATTAAGGACTCTATTCTTAAAAATCTAAACAAGAAGATTGGAAAAGAAAAATTAACCGAAGATTTTAATCAATTATTAGAAACACTAAAAGAACATCCTTCACAGTTCGAATTTATTGATAAAGTATCTTATGAAAAACTTGTAAATATTCAACGAGATAAATTAAAAGATTCTATGACTGTTAGGGAATTTTATCAAATAACGTCACCAATAGTTGCAAGTTTAGGCTGTTTACACACACGAATAGTCGATACTCGCTTTTTCAGAACACCATATAAGTATTGGTTACCATTAATTGTATGGTTTGAAGATGATAAAATGTATGCAACAAACAATCGTGTAGAAAATATTGAAATGAATGCAGGTTCTGAAATATTAGAAATTAACGGAATTTCATCGAATGAAATCTTAAAAATCTTAAAATCAACAATTTCTGCTGATGCCTTTAACCCAAATTTTTATAGAGGAGATTTGAATGTGAATTTTTTATATTACTACCACAGTTATTTTGGTTTTGAACCTGAATATAAAATAAAATTTAAGCCTTACAATTCTGAAAAAATAATTACAACATCATTTCTTATTAATGAACCAGCTCCTAATTACAAAGTAGAAATAAATAATAAACCAAGATTAGGTATAGCGGTTAATAAAAAAAATAAAACTGCTATCATCAAAATTAAAAATTTTAATTATTTTCCAAGAGGTAGGCAAAATATTGATTTTTTTAAGGAGACGATAGATACTTATATGAAAAAAATAAAAGATGAAAATATGAGTAAGGTGGTGTTTGATTTAAGAGGGAATAGAGGAGGAAACCCAGAATGCACAGAATATATATTATCTTATATTATTGATAAAGAAATTGATTTTTATGAAAATAATGATTTAAATAAAAGACGTAATAGATCAATAACCGCCAAACCCAAAGCAATTAATATTAGCAATACAAAAAATATTTATATGCTTACAGATGGTCGTTGCTCATCTGCAACAACACAAATGTTAGCAGTTGTAAAGTATAATCAATTAGCGACCATAATCGGAGAAGAAACAGGAGGGACTTACAGTACACATCCAGGTAGAGGAAGAACAGCATTAAAAAACACAAAACTTGCTTTGCAAATAGGTACAGAAAGAGAATCTACTAATGTTCCCCAATTGCCATTAAACAAAGGTATTATTCCAGATAAAATCATTAAGTTAGGGCTATCAGATATAATAAATGACTATAATCCATTATTGGACTATATTTTGAAAGAATAGACAAATGAATTAAAGCCAGTTGCCAACAAAATATATACGATAATTGTGATTTTGTTGCTTCACCAAAAGTTTGTATCTTTGAATAAAGTATAATAAAAGACCAAAAGTTAAAGTGTTTTAAGTCCGCAACTACGCATATACGAGTCGTTTATCAAACAAGAAACTCAAACAAATTAGGCTTATCATTTAGGTATTCACCATAAAAATTTCTATTTTTCATTCGTTGGATAAGTGGAGTTAAATCTTCTTTTTGCTGTAATTCTATTCCAACTACAGCAGGACCGTTTTCTCTACTGTAGGTAAACCAGCAATGCCAATACGCCTAATGCTTGGAAGTTTGATGCTCAAGCGCATTTATAATTTAGGAGATGAAACCTTAGCAGCAGCATGGAAAATGAATCCATACATGCAATATTTTTGTGGCATGGCACATTTTGAGCATAAATTTCCCTGTGACCCAAGCGACTTTGTGCATTTTAGAAAACGCATTGGCGAAAAAGGCATAGAAAAAATATTCACCTATTCAGTCACCTTATTTGGTAAACAAGCATTCCAACGACAAGTCTTATCAGATACTACAGTTGCAGAGAATAATACCACTTTTCCAACCGATGCCAAATTAGCCAAAAAGATAATTGATAAATGCAATGCCATTGCAAAAAAAGAGCAAACAAAACAACGACAAACCTATGTTAGAACATCAAAACAATTGGTTCGAGACACCTACAATAGAAAGCATTCAAAGCGAAGAAAAAAAGCATTAAAAGCAGGTCGAAAACTAAAAACAATAGCAGGACGATTACTACGAGAACTCCAACGAACCCTTCCCGAAAATAGCTTACAAAAATATCAAAACGATTTTAAGCTTTACCACAAAGTATTGCATCAAAAAAGAACAGATAAAGATAAAATATACAGCATCCACAAGCCCTTTACTGCTTGTATAGCCAAAGGAAAAGCCCATAAACAATATGAGTTTGGAAACAAGATAGGAATAATTACCACATCTAAAATATTAATAATTACAGCTATTAAAAGTTTTCAAGGCAATCCACATGATAGTAAAACCATAGAACTATTGCTCGACCAAATGCAAGAAAACATACAATCCAATCCTAAAGAATTAATTTACGATAGAGGTGGAAAAGGACAAAAACAAATAAAAAACACAAAAATACGCACACCAGACTACAGACCTTTAAAAAGAGATACAGCTTATCAAAAAAGAGTAAAGCGAAAAAATTTTAGGCGAAGAGCAGCTATTGAACCAGTAATAGATCATCTAAAAACAAATTTTAGAATGGGACAAAACTATCTTCATGGTAAAAACGCACCGCAAATCAATGTCTTTTTAGCTGCAACTGGTTGGAGTTTAAAGAAAATGATGAGGCAATTAAAATTAGAACTACAAAAAATATTTTTAAATCTAAATTTTTAATTTTTTGATGTAAATTCAATCTTGAAATCCTAAATTACTAAGGAGCGACTAGTTAACTTCAAAAAGCAAGAAAACAATATAAAATGAAAAAAGGCAGTGATAAAAAATCACTACCTTTTCAAGTATTAATTCTGTAACGCTATTTTAAGACGGCACATTCGGATATTTCTTACGAATTTCCATTAAACATAAATTCCCGAAACTACCAATATGTGAATGTTTTTTAGTCATCTCTGGTTTGTAAGCTCCCGACTCTACTTCTGCTCCTATTTTTTTATAAGCTTCTCTAAAAGACATTCCTTCAACTACCAAATTATTAATACTATCTACTGTAAATAAATATTGATATTTTACGTCTGTTAAATCAATTTTTTTTACAATTATTTGCTGAATGGCATAATTAAAAATATCTAAAATCTCTTTCACTTCTTCAAATGCATTGATTATATTTTCTTTTAATAATTGAAAATCACGATGATACCCACTTGGTAAATTATTGGTAATGAGTAGCATTTCTGTTTGCAAAGCCTGTATTTTATTGCATTTTCCTCGAATTAATTCAAAAACATCTGGATTTTTTTTATGTGGCATAATACTACTTCCTGTGGTTAACTTATCTGGAAAGGAAATAAAATCGAAATTCTGACTCACATACAGACAAATATCCATAGAAAATCGTGCTAATGTATTACACAAACTGCCAAGGCTTGTTGCAATAGTTCTTTCACTCTTTCCCCTACTCATTTGTGCAGCAACCACATTGTATTTTAAAGTTGAAAAACCTAATTCTTGTGTTGTAAAATCTCTATCAATTAAGAACGAGCTACCATAACCAGCAGCAGAACCTAAAGGGTTTTAATCAACTGTTTTTAAGGCTGCGTTTAGCAGATATACATCGTCAATTAACAATTCTGCATAGGCAGAGAACCATAATCCGAATGATGATGGCATTGCTACCTGTAAATGTGTGTAGCCAGGAAGTAAACTGTTTTTATGTGTTTCTGCTAATTGTAAAAGCGTTTCGAAAAATAGGTTTGTTTTTTGCTTAATCAACTTAATATTTTCTTTATAATATAGATGAAGAGCCACCAAAACCTGATCGTTTCTGGAACGTGCAGTATGAATTTTTTTTCCGACATCTCCATATTTTTTTGTAAGCTCAAATTCTATTTTAGAATGTACATCTTCAAATTTATCTTCAATAATAAAAGTACCTTCTTCTATTTGTTGCTTTAAATTCTCTAAACCCTCTTCTAATTGTTGTAATTCATCCGAAGAAATAATGTCTATTTTTTGTAGCATTTTTGCATGCGCTAAAGATGCTTGTACATCATATTTTGAAATATGTAAGTCTATTTCTCTATCGTTTCCTATAGTAAATTCTTCTATTTTTTTATCGATTGTGTTGCCTTTGTCCCAAAGTTTCATATTAAACTTATTTAAATTTTTTAAAGTATTTTTTCTAATAATTGTATATAAATTGTGATGCCTTCTTCAATTTCATTTACATAAATAAATTCATCCGCAGAATGTGATCGTACACTCTCTCCAGGGCCTATTTTTAATGAAGGACAGGATAATACCGCTTGATCTGATAAAGTTGGTGATCCGTAGGTTAACCTTCCTAATGAGATTCCTGCTTGTACCAGTTTATGATTTTCTGGAATTGAAGATGAATTTAAAGTCAAACTTCTCGGAGCAATACTATTACAAGGTGCCTTTTTTATCAATAATTCTGCAATTTCTTTATTACTATAAACATCATTTACACGAACATCTATTACCAATTTTACGTCTGAAGGAATGGCATTGTGCTGCTTTCCTGCATTAATTTGTGTGACTGTCATTTTTACATCTCCTAATGTCTTCGAAGTTTTTTTAAACCGAAAATTCTTAAACCAATTAAGTACATCTATGGTGTTGTAAATAGCATTATCATTATTTAGATGTGCGGCATGACTTGGTGTACCTTTTACAATAGCATCAAAAACTACGAGTCCTTTTTCAGCTACTGCTAAATTCATTAAAGTTGGTTCGCCAACAATAGCAACATCAATTTTAGGAATAATTGAAAGCATACTATTTAAACCATTGTTTCCACTATTTTCTTCTTCGGCTGAAGCCACAATAACCAAATTGTACTTTAGGTTTTTTTTGTGATAAAAATAGACAAATGTTGCTAATAAAGAAACCAAACAACCACCAGCATCATTACTACCCAAACCATATAATTTTCCATCTTCTATAATTGCTTTAAATGGATTTTTAGTATATCCATCATTTGGTTTTACGGTATCATGATGCGAGTTCAACAATAATGTGGGTTTAGTATCATCAAAATACTTATTTATTGCCCAAACATTGTTGTTATTTCTTCGAAAAGGAATTTTATATTGAAACAACCATTGTTCTATATGGGATGCCGTCTGTTCTTCTTCTGATGAAAAAGAGGGGGTTTCTATCATTTTTTTAAGTAAATTGATGGCTTCTTCTATTAATTTTTTCATTTTTTAAACTTTTATAGTCGTAAATTTAGAATTCTCATCAAATAACATAGAAGGATTTCCTATACATACTTTTGATACATTTTTAGCAATTGCATCAAAACAATTACTTAATTTTGGTAACATTCCGTCTGCAATAATGTTATTAGCGACTAATATTTTATATTTTTTTGTATAGATGTTTTCTATCACAGAATTTTCATCATTTATATCTTCTAACACACCGCTTTTTTCAAAACAATAATACAGTTCCGTTTCATGTTTTTTTTGCAAATTCAATAGCTAATTCTGCTGCAATAGTATCTGCATTGGTATTTAACAATTGGCCCTTTTTATTGTGTGTTATAGCGCAAAACACTGGCGTAATTGTATTTTTAAGAAGTATTTCTAGACTATTTATATTTACTTTTAAAACATCGCCAACAAAACCAAAATCGGTTGTTTTTACGGATCGTTTTTTTGCTATAATACTATTACCATCTGCTCCAGTAAAACCAATTGCATTACAAGTTAACGCTTGTAATTTTGCTATTATGTTTTTATTAATACTCCCTGCATACACCATTGTTATAATGTCTAAAGTAGGCTTGTCTGTAACGCGTCTGCCATTAATCATGTTAACTTTTACATTCATTTTATTAGCTAATTCTGTGGCTAATTTCCCTCCTCCATGAACCAATATTTTTAAACCTTCTATTTTAGAAAACCCTTCTAGAAACGCTTGTAAATCATCCTCATTATCAATAATATTTCCTCCAATTTTTATGATTTTTACTGTTTTCATTTTTTTAAATTTTCTAAGATTTCTTTTAGTACAATTTGAGCTGCATAAGTTCTGTTATTTGCTTGTTGAATAACAAGAGAGTTTTCTCCATCTAAAACTGCATCTTCCACAACTACATTTCTTCTAACAGGCAAACAATGCATAAATTTTGCATTGCCTATTTTTTTTTGTGTCATCATCCAATTGATATCTTGAAGTACTATTTTCCCGTAATCATTATAACTACTCCAATTTTTTACGTACACAAAATCTGCATTTTGTAAAGCCTCTTCTTGATTGTAATTAATTGGTGTATTTTTGGTGATTTCTGGGTTTAATTCATAGCCTTTTGGGTGTGTAATTATAAGCTCAACATCCAAAGATTGCATCATTGTAACAAACGAATTGGCAACTGCATGTGGTAAAGGTTTTGGGTGTGGAGCCCAAGACAAAACAATTTTAGGGTTTTGTTTCGGTTTTAACTCTTCAATAGTAATTGCATCTGTTAAGGCTTGCAGTGGATGCGCTGTTGAACTCTCCATATTTACAATAGGAACTGTTGCGTATTTTACAAAACTATTTAGCACAAATTCAGACTCATCTTTTTGCTTATTTTTTAATGATGGAAATGCACGAACAGCAATAATATCTGCGTATTGCGAAATTACTTGTGCCGCCTCTTTTATATGTTCTGTGGTATTAAAATTCATAATTGTACCATCATCAAACTCCAAGTTCCATGTATCATTTACATTTAAAATCATAACTTGCATTCCTAAATTTTTTGCTGCTTTTTCAGTACTTAACCGAGTTCGTAAACTTGAATTAAAAAAGAGCATTACCAAGGTTTTGTTTTTTCCAATTTCTGAAAACTCAAAAGGTTTTTCTTTTAATTGAATGGCTTTTTTAATGATTTCTAAATGACATTTTATATCATTTATATTGGTATACTTTTTCATATCAATTCTTTTTTTAATGCTTCAAAAAACACATCGACATGTTGTTTCTTTATTGTTAAAGGTGGTAGTATTCTTAACAAGTTCTGGTTCTTAGCAGATCCTGTAAATATGTGATGCTTAAAAATGAGGTTTTTTCGTAATTCTGAAATTGGAAAATCAAACTCTAAACCTAACATTAAACCTCGTCCTTTTATCTTTTTTATAGCAGTTATTTCTTCTGTTTTTTTTATAAAATAATTAAACATTTTTTTTACGTTACTCATTAATTGCTCTTCTTTTAGAACATCTAAAACAGCAATACCAGCTGCACAAGCCAAATGATTTCCTCCAAAAGTAGTTCCCAACAACCCATACGATGCTTTAATTTTGGGGTGAATTAAAATACCACCAATCGGAAAGCCATTTCCCATCCCTTTTGCCATCGAAATAATAGCTGGTTGCAGCTTATGTTTTTGAAAGGCAAAAAAATTGCCAGTTCTACCAAAGCCAGATTGCACTTCATCAGCAATTAACAACGCACCGTATTGCATACACAGTGCTTCTACCTTTTGATAAAATGCTGTACTTGCTTCATCCAAACCACCAACTCCTTGAATGAATTCAATAATTACTGCGCAAACATCGCCTTTTTGTAAACCTTTTTCTACAGCTTTTATATCTCCTAATTCTATAAATTCTACAGCTTGTTGCGCATTAATTGGCGCTACAATTGCAGGATTATCTGTTGTTGCAACAGCTGCAGAAGTTCTGCCATGAAACGAATTTTTAAAAGCAATTACTTTCTTTTTATTGGTATGAAAAGAGGCTAACTTTAATGCGTTTTCATTGGCTTCTGCACCAGAATTACATAAAAATAATTTGTAGCCTTTACAACCAGATGCTGCTTCTAATTTTTCTGCAAACTCTTCTTGCAACGGGTTTTTAACAGAATTGCTATAAAAACCTAGTTTTGCGACTTGATTACTTATGTTTTCTACATATTTTGGATGCGAATGTCCAATAGAAATTACCGCATGACCGCCGTATAAATCTAAATACGCTACATTATCTTTATCATAGACATACACATCTTTTGCACTAACTGGCTCAATATCAAAAAGCGGATATACTTGAAATAAACTCATACTTGTTCAATTTTTATAGTGTTAATTTTTTGAAAAGAAGCAATCATTCCTTGTATTAAAGAGGAACTTAATCCTTTGTGTTCCATTTCATTCAATCCTTCTATGGTACAGCCTTTTGGCGTAGTTACTTTGTCTATTTCTTGCTCTGGATGATTGCCAGATGTAATCAATAAACTTGAAGCGCCTTCACAAGTGAACATGGCTAATTTCTGAGCTTCTTCTGCTTCAAACCCTAACTGGATAGCTGCTTGTGTCATTGCTCGTATCAATCGCATCCAAAAAGCAATACCACTTGCACAAACTACTGTTGCTGCTTGCATTTTTGCTTCTGGAATATGAATTGAAGTACCCAATCTATTAAAAATTGCTGTTGCAATTTTAATCCGTTTCTCTCCTGCTGTATTGCTACACAAACAGGTCATTGATTTTCCAACAGAAATTGCGGTATTTGGCATCGCT
>CAZZNK010000068.1:0-3529 GCA_964655585.1 uncultured Flavobacteriaceae bacterium | reverse complement strand
TGCGCACCAACAATCTTTTCAATTTTTGAAATAGAAAACCCTGTAATGGTAGAAATTAACATGTGCTTTTCTGTTAAAAATGGTTGAATGTCTTTTAAAATGGCTTCTAATTGTGCAGGTTGAATGGCAAAAATGAGAATATCAGATTTTTGAACCGCTTCGATATTATCCGAAGTTAAAAAAACATTTTTATATCCTTCAAAATCTTGAATGGAAGCTAAATTCCGCTTCGTTAAGTACAATCTTGTTATGGCATTCGTACGTATCAATCCGTTGGCAATAGATTTTCCTAAATTTCCTGTTCCTATAATGGCTATTTTCATACTATTTGATTTTGTTTTGTTACTTAAAAATTTATTTTGTCATTTTGAGCGTAGTTGAAAAATCTCATACAAACAATTAAAAGGGTTCTTCATTTCATTCAGAATGACACTTTTAAACAGTCATTTTTCTTATTTAAAATATGCTTCCTTTCAATTGTAAGCCTGTAGTTTCTTCAAAACCAAACAACAAATTCATATTATGTATGGCTTGACCAGAAGCTCCTTTTAATAAATTATCTACCACACTTGTTATGAGTAATTTATTGTCATGTTTATGTAAATGCAGCAAACATTTATTGGTATTTGCTACTTGTTTTAAATGAATTTCTTCATCAGAAACAATTGTAAATTTTGCGTCTTTATAAAATGTCTTATACATTGTTTTTGCTTCTTCTAAACTTCCTTCAAAAGAGGTATACACCGTTGCAAAAATCCCTCTAGAAAAATTACCTCTATTGGGCATAAATAACACTTCTGATGTAGTAGTTGGCTGTAAGTGTGTTATGGTTTGATTGATTTCTCCTAAATGCTGATGCGTAAAGGGTTTGTAATGCGAAAAATTATTATCTCTCCACGTAAAATGAGTTGTTTTAGACAATGAAACACCTGCGCCTGTTGCGCCTGTTACGGCATTTACATGTATGTCTTTCTGTATTTTTTGATGCTGTGCTAATGGCAATATTGCCAACTGAATAGCGGTTGCAAAACAACCTGGATTTGCAATATAATTGGCTTTTTTAATCTCTTGTTTATTTATTTCTGGTAAGCCATAGACAAACTTTTTCCCTTGAAAAATGTTGTCTTTTTCTAATCTAAAATCATTACTTAAATCAATAATTTTTGTTTCATCAGAAAAATGATTTTCTTCTAAAAACCGTTTCGAATTTCCATGTCCTAAGCACAAAAACAACACATCTACTTCTTTATTAATACTATTTGTGAATTTTAAATCTAATGTACCTATCAAATCTTGATGTACACTGCTAATTTTATTCCCAGCATTAGAAGTACTGTAAACAAAATTGATAGCTACTTCTGGATGAAAAACTAATAACCGTATCAATTCTCCTGCTGTATAACCTGCTCCGCCTATAATTCCAACTGTTTTCATCTTTTAATTATTTACTGATTGATAAATTTTATTCTGATTGCCTAAAATTTTAATAAATCCTTTCACTTCATCCTCAGTCCAACCTTTATTTACTTCGCCATAACTTCCAAAATCAGCATTCATTAAATCATGTTTAGATGTAACTCCATCTACCGTAAAATGATACGGTTTAAGTGTAATATGTACATCTCCTGTTACTTTTTCTTGGCTACTTTCTAAAAAATCTTCAATATTTCGCATTACAGGATCTAAATATTGTCCTTCATGCAAATGCATTCCGTACCAACTAGACAGATATTCTTTGTGTTGTAACTGCCACTTTGTAAGCGTATGTTTTTCTAATAAATGATGTGCTTTAATTGTAATTATTGCAGCAGCAGCTTCAAAACCTACTCTTCCTTTTATACCAATAATTGTATCTCCTACATGAATATCTCTACCGATTGCGAAAGGAGAAGCCAATTCATTTAAAATTTCAATATTTTTTTCTGATGGATTTTTTACTCCGTTTACCGCAATCAACTCTCCTTTTTTAAAAGTAAGTGTAACAGCTTCACTTCCGTTTTTTTCTAACGGAGAAGGATACGCACTTTCTGGCAATGGCTTGTGAGACGTTAATGTTTCTTCGCCTCCAACACTTGTGCCCCACAGCCCTTTATTTATAGAATACTTAGAGGTTTTCCACGGCATATCAACACCATTACTTTTTAAATAAGCAATTTCTTCTTGTCTGCTTAATTTTTGATCTCTTATTGGCGTAATAATTTTGATTTCTGGTGCTAAGATTTGAAAAATCATATCAAACCGAACTTGATCATTTCCTGCTCCTGTACTTCCGTGAGCAATATATGTTGCACCAATTTTTTTTGCGTAGGTTACAATTTCTATGGCTTGTATAATACGCTCTGCACTTACAGAAAGTGGATATGTATTATTCTTTAAAACATTTCCAAAAATTAAATACTTTACTACTTTCTGATAAAATGTGGAGACAGCATCAATATTTACATAACTGCTTACTCCCATTTTATAAGCATTGCTTTCTATTTTTTTTATCTCTTCGGATGAAAAACCGCCAGTATTTACACTTACTGCATGTACTTGATAGCCTTTTTTTGATAAACTCACTGCGCAATACGAAGTATCTAAACCTCCACTATACGCTATAACTAATTTTTTCATGATACTTATTTTATGTTCTTGTATTCATTAGAAAATGACACAACTCTTTATTTATTTTTTCTTTTTTAGATACAATGTTTCTTTGATCTTTTTTAATCGTTTAAAAACGGTTTCTTTAATTGGTTTTTTACTTTTTAAAGCTACAGATGTTGGGTCAAATAGCATACCTGTACACAAACACATTTTTTGTTCTGTACGTTGTAGTACATCGTAATTTTTACATGTTTTACAACCATCCCAGAAAGATTCGTCTTCGGTTAATTCAGAAAAAGTAACCGGTTTATATCCTAAATTACTATTCATTTTCATAACAGCCAATCCTGTAGTAATACTAAATACTTTTGCGTTTGGAAACTTTTTTCTTGAGTGTTTAAAAATCTTTTCTTTAATTTTTTTTGCCAAGCCTTTTCCTCTATAATCTGGATGTACAATCAACCCAGAATTGGCTACAAATTTTCCGTGACTCCAAGATTCGATATAACAAAAACCTGCAAACTCACCTCCATCCAAAGCAATAATGGCATTACCGTTTTCTATTTTTTGCTGAATATAAACTGCTGTTCTTTTTGCGATTCCTGTACCTCGTACATTGGCAGAATCAGTAATAGTATCAGAAATAATTTCTGAAAAAATGATATGTTTTTTTTGTGCAATAACAATTTCCATTGTTCTTGTTTTTTAATGTGTTACTAAAATAAAATGCTAGAAGAAGAACCGGACTCACCTAAAGTTCCTAAAATAAAAGTACCCTTACGGGCGGCGAAAGAAAACGGGACGCACAAAATTTTGGTTATTGCTTACAATAACTAAAAGAGAGAAAAATAATATGAAAATGTTTTGGTACAAAATAATAAAAAATAATTGAGGTCAGTAGATAATTTCATATCTTAGAGGTCAATAAAATATATGATTT
>CAZZNK010000067.1:0-13711 GCA_964655585.1 uncultured Flavobacteriaceae bacterium | reverse complement strand
CCAATTTTACGTTCTAGACAGCATTATTTGCGATTTAGTTTGCCCGATACTTATCAAAATTTAATAGATTTAGAAATTACCGAAGATTATTCTATGGGGTATGCAAGTAACGTTGGTTTTAGAGCAAGTACCTGTACTCCGTTTTACTTTTATGATTTAGATTTTGAAATTCAAACACCGCTTAAAATATTTCCTTTTGCGTTGATGGATACAACTTTAAACGATTATATGCAGCTAACACCAAAACAATCTTTAGGTAAAATTAGAGATTTAAAAAACGAGGTAAAAGCTGTTGGCGGAACATTTATAACCTTGTTTCATAATGAAAATTTAAGTGACTACACCCGTTGGAAAGGTTGGAGCAGAGTCTATGAAGCGATGCTGAAAATAGCAACTCACTAATGATAAAATACCTACAAAGAAATCAGATTGATATTGTAAAATATGATGCTTGTATTGAAAACTCTTTACAAAGTAGAATATATGCATTTTCTTGGTATTTAGATATTGTTTCTGATCATTGGGATGTACTGATTTTAGATGATTATAAAGCTGTAATGCCAATTCCTTGGAGAAAAAAGTATGGTATTAAGTACGTGTATCCGCCATTTTGGGTAATTGAATTGGGTATTTTTTCTTTGGATGAAAATCTAAATATAACTCCTTTTTTAGATCTTCTTTTTTTAAAATTCAGCTATGTAGAGTTGAGGATGAATACACAAAATAATATTCAAGATTTTGTTGCAAATAAAACGGAACGCCAAATTCAATTTTTGCCATTAAAAAGAGAGTACACATCTATTTTTGAAGGATATAGAAAAGATCGAAAAAAAGATATACAAAAAGCAATAAAGTTAGATGTAATCGAGAAATGGAATGATAATTTAGAAAATTTGATTGCGCTTTTTAAAAATAATGTAGGAAAACGTATTGCTAAAATTACTGAAAAGGATTATGAAATTTTAAAAAAACTAATAGAAAAATGTATTGAAAATAGTGTAGGTGAAGTGCTCTCAATTTACAATAAAGAAAATAAGATAATTGCTTCGGGTTTTTTTCTAAAACACAAAAACAGTATTGTGAAGTTAGTTACATCAACCGATTTTAAGAATAGAAAAAATGGGGCAAATACATATTTAATTGATCGAGTTATTTTTAGGTACCATAAAAACTACGAGATTTTTGATTTTGGGGGCTCATCACTTAAAAATGTAGCAAAATTTTCAAAAAGCTTTGGCGCATCCGAAGAAAATTATGATTTGTTAAAACACAATAATTTGCCGATTTTATTGCGATTTTTTAAACGATGAGTTTAGAAAATTACTGTATTTTTTAGGTACTTTTTTATTAAAAATAATTTGTGAAAAATCTTCAGAATAGGCTTCTTTTTTTTGAATAACTTTACACGGATTTCCTACAGCAATAGCGTTATCAGGAATACTTTTTGTGACTACAGAGTTTGCGCCAATTGTTACGTTATTTCCGATAGAAACTTCGGGTAAAATAGTTGTATTTGCGCCAATCCAAACGTTATTTCCGATAATAATTGGCATCCCTTTTGTATGTTTTCTAATGTTTGTAACATCGTGATTTGAAGAGATAATACTAACACCAGGGCCTAGTTCTATATTGTTTCCAAAAACAATTCCGTTATTGGCTTGTATGTAATTATTCAAATTGTCTCCAGGGTCGCATAAAATTCCTTTTGTAATGTTTTTAGGAGCAACTACCCGAGACGTAAAATGAACAGGCCATTTTACTGTAGGATTTAAACGAAATAATTTTTGAGGAATTGCATAATGAAAAAACAACAAATAATATCGTTTATACCCATATTTTGGGCGGTAATATTCAGGATAAATAAGGTTAATTATCCAACCAAAAATTAAAAAATCTAAGGTTTTAAACATGTTGTAATTTTTTTAAAAAGCGTAAAAAATAACCAAGTAAAAAGAGGTATCCAATACCTCCAAAAAACGATAAAATTGTAACGCTGTATAGAATATTATTGTAAAGATACCCAATATAAATGGCAATAATATTTACTAGAAAAAGATAGCTATTAAATATAAGGCTGATATGGTTTTTACTTAAAACAATACTTAAACTACTAATAGGATTAAAAGAAGCCCTTGTTAAAATTAAAAATGATAATAGCAACGTAATTTCTCTTAGATTAGTCCAGTTATTGTCTAAATATAACTCTAATAAATAGATTCCTACTGTATTTATAAAAAGGAGAAATACAATCATTATCAATGTATTTGTAATTGCTATTTTTTTACTCAAAATATATAATTCTTTTTTATTTTGTTGATATAATTCTGCTGATTTTTTAAAAAACACTTGCGATATAGATGATGAAATTAAAAATAGTGGAGCTGCTAAAATTTTAAAACTAAAAAAATAAACCCCAGCATCTTTAGCTGAAAAGTAGGTTAAAATTAAAATAGGCATTATATGTAAAGCAATACTATTTATAATATTTGATGGTAATAAATAGCGAAGAATAGAAGTGTTTTTTTGGAAGCTAGTTTTTATATCTTCAAAATTAAACCGTTTAAAAAAAGATTTATTTTTTATGGAATAATAGATAAAAACAGTGCTTGATGCAATGATAAATCCAAAAATAAGACCTAAGTTTTTATAAAAAGAATACAATATAAATTGAGCAGTAATATTTACAATTACTACTATTATTTTTGCAAATGAAATTTTAGAAAACACCTTTGTAAACGTTAAAAAAGCTTCATAAGTTTTGTTAAAACTTAAAATTACAGCTGTAAATCCGCCGAGTAAAATAATGGTATTATCAATTTTTCCAGGGTAAAAAAACTGAATAATAAAGAAAGCGAATAATGTGATAATTACCGATATTATGGGGTTTAGAAAAAATAAAAAATGTTGCCAATTTTCGCTTTCTAGTTTTGTTTTAGAAATTACTATGCATTTCTCTAACTGTAAAGTATTTGTAATAGAGAGTATTGTTGCTAAACTCATAAAAGTTCCAAAAATACCATAAGCGTTTGTCCCGTAAATTTTTGCTAAAAAAATAGCTGCTAAAACCGCAATTATTTGTGCAATTACGGTTCCTTTAAACATTAAAAAAATGTTTTTATAAAACGCTGGTAAGTTCTTTTTGTTTATTTTTGGAATCAAAAAAATATTCTTTTTTCAAAGATAGATAAATGAAAGACATCAAACACATTTTTTTTGATTTAGACCATACTTTGTGGGATTTTGAAAAAAACTCTGCATTAACATTTCAGCAGATTTTTAAAGAAAATAATATAGAGATAGATATTACACTATTTTTAAAAGCTTATACACCTATAAATTTTGAATATTGGAAGCTGTACAGAGAAGAGAAAGTATCAAAAGAAAAATTGCGCTACGGAAGGTTAAAAGACACATTCAATCAATTAAATTTTGTTATTTCAGATAAAGTAATAGACCAATTGTCTGATAATTATATTAAAAACCTATCGAATTACAATCATCTTTTTAAAGGGGCAATAGATTTGTTAGAGTATTTAAAAACCAAATATCAATTGCACATAATTACCAATGGTTTTGAAGAAGTGCAGGCTTTAAAAATAGAGAAATCAGGAATTGAAAAATATTTTGAACAGATTATAACATCAGAATCTGTGGGTGTAAAGAAGCCAAATCCTAAAATTTTTGATCATGCATTAAACAAAGTGAATACTCAAGCAAAAAATGCTATTATGATTGGAGATAACTTAGAAGCGGATATTTTTGGCGCATTAAATTGTGGCATAAAAGCAATTCACTGTAATTTTGAAGATGAGTTTGTGAATCATAAAGATATAATCTCAGTAGCACTGTTATCAGAAATAAAACAATATCTTTAGGGAAAATTTAATTAAAATGATAAAAAATACTTTTTTAGGATTCTTTTTCTTAATCACATTCTCAATGTTTTCTCAAAAAAAGAACATTAATAATTACAAATACATTATAGTTAAAGAAAAATTCGATTTTTTAAAGAAATCAGATCAATATAAAACGAGTTCGCTAACCAAGTTTTTGTTTAAAAAAGAAGGGTTTACTGTTTTTATGGATACCGAAAGTTTACCAAATGATTTAGCTCAAAACAAATGTTTGGCTTTGTTTACCGAGGTAAAAGATAAATCTAGTATGTTTACTATAAAAAACATCATTGAATTAAGAGATTGTAATCAAAATATAATTTTTACTTCTAAGGTTGGTTTTAGTAAAGAAAAAAAGTATGATAGAGCTTATTATGAGGCGATAAGAGAAGCTTTTGAATCCATAAAATCTTTAAAATATTCTTATCAACCAATAATAAAAAAGGCAATTGTACCAGTTGTAATTCCAAAAAAAGAAATAAAAATTGTTTTGAAAGCTAAAGAAGTTGTTAAGGTTGTTGTAAATAAATTACCCATTTTATATGCCCAATCTAAAGAAAACGGATTTCAGTTGGTAAATGCTACACCAGAAATCGTTTTTCAAATTTTAAAAACAAATCTTCAAAATTTTTATATTATCAAAGATAAAAACGGAATTTTATATAAAAAAAATGAAAGTTGGGTAGCAGAATATTATAATGAAAATCAACTTGTACAAGAAGAATATCAGATTAAATTTTAGTATCCGTATTTATCTTTCCAACGTTTTTTTAAGAGTTCTCTAAACTGATTTTCTCTCGGGTTATTTCCTGGTTCGTAAAATTTGGTATTGCTAATTTCTTCAGGTAAAAATTCTTGATTGATAAAATTATTGTCAAAACTATGGGCATATTTATAGTTTTTACTGTACTCTAAATCTTTCATCAATTTTGTAGGCGCATTTCGTAAAGGTAGTGGAACAGATAAATCACCAGTTTTTCTAACTAGTTCTTGGGCTTTTCCTATCGCAGCATAAGAAGCATTACTTTTTGCAGAATTTGCCAAATAGACAGCGCATTGGCTTAAAATAATACGAGATTCAGGATTTCCAATTACAGCAACTGCTTGAAACATGTTGTTTGCCATAATAAAAGCTGTTGGATTTGCATTTCCAATATCTTCTGATGCTAAAATGAGCATTCTACGGGCAATAAATTTTACATCTTCACCACCTTCAATCATTCTAGCCAACCAATATACCGCAGCATTTGGGTCGCTTCCTCGTATCGATTTTATAAAAGCTGAAACAATATCATAATGTTGCTCACCCGTTTTATCGTAGCGAACGGTGTTTTTTTGAATTTTTGATAAGACCATTTTATTGGTGATTTCTATGGTATCATCACCAGAATTGACTAATAATTCAAAAATATTTAGCAATTTTCGGGCATCTCCTCCAGAAACTTGTAACAGTGCATCGGTTTCTTTTAGCAGGATGTTCTTTTTTGAAATAAATTCATCTTTTTCAATAGCTCTGTGTAACAAAGCAATCAAATCATTTTTATCAAATGAATTTAAAATATATACCTGACAACGAGAGAGTAGAGCAGGAATCACCTCAAAACTAGGATTTTCTGTGGTTGCGCCAATTAAAGTAACCCAACCTTTTTCTACCGCTCCTAATAAAGAATCTTGTTGTGATTTGCTAAAGCGATGAATTTCATCAATAAATAAAATCGGATTTTTAGTAGTAAAAAGACCGCCACTATTTTTTGCTTTTTGTATAATTTCTCTCACGTCTTTAACGCCAGAACTGATAGCACTTAATGTGTAAAATGGTCTCTCAGAAATAGTTGCAATGATGTTTGCAAGTGTTGTTTTTCCGATTCCTGGAGGCCCCCACAAAATTAATGAAGGAATAATACCTTGCTTAATGTGTTGTGTTAAAATACCATTTTTACCTACCAAATGTTGCTGACTGATGTAGTCTTCTAAAGTTTTGGGTCTAATACGTTCTGCCAAAGGTTGATTCATACGGTAAAAATAACAAAGTTTTCTGACAGATGTTCCGTTTTTTTACTTTGGATGCTTTTTTGCTATTTTTATCCGTATGGAAACTAAGCAAGAATTACATTTTTCTAAAAGGATATTTATTGTTCCTGTACTATTCATTTTTATCATTTGGTTTGTTTATTGGGTAGAAATTCAATTTGGATTGAATTTGAATAAATTTGGGGTATATCCAAGAAGTTTTAGTGGTTTAAGAGGTGTTTTATGTATGCATTTTATCCATAGTGATGCAAACCATTTGTTTAATAATTCTATCCCTTTGTTTGTCTTGTTAAGTGCGCTATTTTCTTTTTATAAAGATGTAGCCTTTAAAGTATTAATTTTCGGAGGATTCTTAACAGGATTCTTAACATGGATAATTGCAAGAGATGCGTACCATATTGGTGCCAGCGGAATTGTTTACTTACTCTTTAGTTTTGTGTTTTTTAGTGGGGTTATCAAAAAACATTACCGTTTGGTAACATTATCGTTGGCTGTAATTTTCTTATACGGAAGCATGGTTTGGTATATTTTACCAATTAAAGAGGGAGTTTCTTGGGAAGGACATTTATCTGGTTTTTTAATCGGACTATTGTTTGCAATTACTTACCGAAAAAAAGGATTGAAAAAAGAACAATACCAATTTACAAAAACTGAGTTTGATGATTTTTTTGATGATGATGGAAATTTAATAATCACAGAAAAAAGTGATAAAGCTGATAATACTTCATCAGATAATACTATTTTTTGACAACTGACAACTGACAACTGACAACTGACAACTGTTTACTGCATACGCTGCCTCACCGTTTCATATAAAAAAGCACCACAGGCAACAGAAACATTTAAAGACTCAATACTACCTAAAAGAGGTAGTTTTGCTTTATAGTCTACCATTTTTAAGATAGAAGGATTTACACCTCTGTGTTCTGAACCCATTATAATTGCCATAGGTTGATTAAAATTGATGTCAAAGATAGATTCTTCAGTTTTTTCTGTAGCAGCTACCGTTTTAATATCAGAAGCTTGTAGTAAAAATAGGGCATCTTTAATATGATCTACCTTACAAATGGGCATTTTAAAAGCAGCACCAGCAGAAGTTTTTATCGTTTCTGCATTTACAGGAGCACTACCATTTTTTTGGATGATAATACCGTTTACTCCCGTACATTCTGCAGTTCTAATGATTGCTCCAAAATTACGCACATCAGAGATTTGATCTAGTAATAAAAATAGGGGGGTAGTACCTTCTTCTTTTGTTTTTTCAATCAATTCTTCTAAATCATAAAATTCAATAGGGGAAATTTGAGCAACTGCACCTTGGTGGTTTTGTCTTTTAGAAAGTCTATCTAACTTTTCTATAGGTACCATACTGGTGGCAATTTTTTTTTGTTTTATGAGTTTGTTTAATTCATAAAACAGCTCTCCTCTTAACCCTTTTTGAAGATACACTTTATTTAGCGTAGAACCACTTTCTATAGCTTCTATAATGGCTCTGATGCCAAAAATGTTGGTTGTTTCGTTCATAATGCAAATATAACTTAAATAAAGAGCAAAAAAAAGGCGATGATAATATCATCGCCTTTTTTAAAATAATTTAATATATTACATTTTGGTCAATACAAATCTATAAGGACCAAAAGGGCCGTAAGGACCTTTAACACTTATTGTATTCGTAGCACCATTAAAAACAGCTTCTTCAATTGTCATTGTTTGCCATAAAGCTATTCTTGGAGTAGCATCATCAAATAAAACTTTTTCTGAACATGCATCAAGGGTTAATTTATGATTCCCGTTATCAAAAAAAGCATTAAATCCAGATGAGTTTGATAAAAGAAAAGATGTCCCAGACGCATCACTTGTGTCTGTAACCAATTCCATTTGGTAGCTTTCACCAAATACAGCACCTAAAGAAAGACCTTGATTTGCACCAGCATAAAAAGCTTCACTTACAGAGTAAGTACCTTCCCAATTTGTTGTAAATTTACATACCTTAATTCTGTGTGTAATTTTTTTAGTATTATCAGATAGTCCAATAGTATATTCTAAATTAGAAGTACTAACTAAAGTCACATCTAGCTCATAAGAAGAACCGTCATTTACCACAGGTATACTAAACATTCCAGATTTTTCTCCTTTTACTAAATTAAAGGAAAAATCACCTAATGGTAACCCAGCTACAGGGCCTCCACTTGCTAAAGACACATTGTATGTAATAGTTTGTCCTGAGGCATTGTTTCCTATTGCTAAGGAAAAAGGAATATTAAAAGTACCTATACTAGCAGGAACTTCATCTGGAGCATTATTTGATAATTGAATCCAGCCTGAATCTGGAAAATCTTCTGGTAAATCATTGCTTTTATCTACACAACTAACTGCAAATAAAGAAACAAAAAGTAATAAAAGTATTTTTTTCATAATTATTAGTTTTTATTGTTTAGTAAATTTATAGGTTGTTTGAACTGCTGAGCCACAATTATTTTGGGTATCATCTGTAAACGTTAGCAAGAAACTACTGTCGTCATTAACATTATATGTTTCTGGAGTAGTTGCACCTGTAAACCAATCTGTAGCATTACCACAAGAACAAGTTGTATTTAGATTTGGCACTTTAATTGCACCACAAACTAAATCAAAGTTAAAAGCAAAAAATGTACCAGAACAATAGTTTGGATATGCTTCTGTTTGAAAAGTTCTAGAATCATTATCTGTAGCTGTTACAGTTACAATAGTCCCTGTACTTAATGTAGGTCCATCAACATAAGGAGATGTTTGTTCTATTAAGTAACTTCCAGTAAATGCTCCATCAGGAATAGGGCAAACTAAAAATAAGTTTACACTAAATTCAGAAGTACTCACTACTCCATTATCAACACTACTTACTTCTAGTACTAATTTTTTTGAATCTCCAGCCATTAAAACGTCTGTCATTCCATCAATTGTAAATGTAGTATTATACTCTCCAGCAGGAACCGTTACACTTTGGTTAAAAGAGTACATTGCTGTTGTAGCAGTGCTGTTATCTTTTACCGAAATAGCAATAGTTCTGTCTGTAGGTTTAGCTGTAGTTACATCTAACATAACTGTAACCGAACCAACACCAGTATCAATATTTATAGGAAGATTCACAGAACTTCCTCTAAATGCTGCGTAAGTTTGACCATTCTCAGCGTCAAACTGAACATTTTTATTTTGCTCACAACCAATCGTTAATAAAATAGCGAAAGCAAATGTTAATATTATTGAAATTTTTTTCATCATTTCTAATTTTGTTTAAAAGTTAATATTTAATAACCAGTATTTTGAACTAGCGCACTGTTTACATCCATTTCCGATAAAGGAATAGGCATGGTAAATCTATAATCAGTATTACTTAAGGCACATGCACTATAAAGTGTACAGTCTACAGCATCTCTGTCTATAGATACTCCTGCTCTTTGCCCTAATCTCTTTATATCAATCCATCTGTGACCTTCGAAAGCTAGTTCTAAGCGTCTTTCTGCTAATATACCAGCAAAAGCTTCTTGTTCATTTGCAAAACTAACAGCTTGAGGTGCGCCAAAACGTGCATCTCTTATTGTTTTTACTAAAGCTGCTGCTCCAGAAAAATTGCCAGCATCAGCTAAAGCTTCTGCTTTAATTAACACCATTTCTGCAGAACGAAATATTTTTATATCATTCATTAATGGTTGATTATCACTCCCTGGGTATTTGTTAATCAATAATATATCCGTTTGAGCATTGGTTACGTAATCTGCTTCTACATTAGATGTAGGATGAATATATCTTGTTAATCTTACATCTCCTGGAGTTAGTTTATTATATAATGATCTGCTCATTTCCATAAAAGGACCTCCGCCATTATCACTACTAATAAAAGCAAAAAGGCTTCCTGCCCATCCACCACCAGTAGTTCCTTGGTTATCATAAATATCGCCAACAGTTCTGTCTAATTCAAAAATAATTTCAGAATCATCAGTGTCGCTAAACATATTTATAAATTGGGTTTGATTCGATAAAGGGTATTTTGCAATTAGTGTACTCGCAAAACCATTAGCAAGAGTATATTGACCTCTATATGCTGCCATTCTAGCTTTTAGAGCCGTAATAAAATCTTTACTGATTCTATTATTATTAGCACTTTCACTTAATAGAGCATTTGCAGTTGTTAAATCAGCATCAATAGCAGTAAAAACTTCTCCATTGGTATTTCTTGCTAATTTATCTGTAATAGAAGGTACGCTTAGTATTAGAATTGCTCCTAAAGCGCTATCATCTGTGTAATTTGTTGTAAAGTATGTTTGCAACTGAAAATGACAGTACGCTCTTATAGCAAATAATTCCCCTTTTGCATTTTTAAATCTAGCTTCTTCTCCTATCTTTACAGGTACTTTATCAGCAGCTACAAGAACTTTGTTTAACCTGTTAAGAGTAATGTAATAACTAGTCCATATGCTTAAAGGTATTCCACTATTCGGGTTAAGGTTTAATGAATATTGGCTAACATTTTGCCCTCCATTTTCAGCTCCTATTGAGAGTTCATCTGTAAATACGGCGTTCGCTCTAATTTCAGTGGTATTGTCTAGGTCTCTATAGATACCTAGAACACCTAATTCTAAATCGGTAACACTTTTAAATGCATTTTCTGCAGGTAATAGACCGGGTTGTTCAATATCAATTACACTATTACATGACGTAAAAATTAGTGTAACAATTGTTAATATACTTAGTATTTTTTTCATTTTATATCTTATTTTTCAATTAAAATCCTATTTCTAAACCAACAGATACTGTTTTTGGTGTTGGGTAAGATCTGCTTGCGCTAGAAAAACCTTCAACATCATAACCTCTCCATCCACTGAATGTAAGTAAATTTTCTCCGTTAATAAATGCTCTAAGGTTTGATAATTTAAACTTTTTTAGAGTTTCTTTTGGAAAATTATAGCCAAGACTTACAAAACGTAACCTTAAATAATCTGCATTTTGAATAAATCTATCAGATGAAATAGATAAGTTTGAAGCTCTTAAAGCAGGTATATCTGTAACCCTATTTGTTGGAGTCCATGCTCTTAAAATATCTGTAGAGTGTCTAAATTGACCAATAGCAGTTGGATCTATTGTATTACTGTAATCAAAATCATATCGATCTACGCCAACAGCATAGGTAAAATTAGTTTCTAAGAAAAAGTTATGGAAATCTATATTAAATCCTACACTTCCTTGAAAATCTGGATATCTATTTTTATCCGTAAACACCCGGTCTGTATCTGCATTAGGGTTTTCTGTAGGATTACCATTTTTATCTAAAAATAACAAATTACCATTTGCTGGGTTAACACCTGCATACCTAACAGTATAATACTGATTCAATTTACCACCTTCTTCAACGGTACTTAGATTGGCACCAAATCTTTCAGACTTGTTATAATTCCCTGTAAAAGATAGCTTTAATTTAAAGTCTTCAGTTCTTATAGGTGTGTAGAAAAGCGAAAAGTCAATACCTGTATTTCGTAATTCACCATCACTATTAATGTTTAAAAAGGTTACCCCAGTATAACTAGGTACTCTTTGAGACACAAATAAATCTGTAGTTGATTTTCTATATAAATCTAGAGTTCCCGTAAGTTTTTTGTCAAAAGCTTCAAAATCTAACCCTATATTTGCTTGAGTTGTGGTTTCCCATTTTAAATCATCATTTGCAACATTACCAGTTAAAATAGAGTTTTGACCTGCATAACCACTACCAGTGCCATATAAATTTGATACCAAGTTAGCACCAGCAAAATATTGATTAAACCCTCCAGCGGCAATAATGTCTTGGTTACCTGTTACACCGTATGAACCTCTTAATTTTAACATATTAAAGACAGATCCTTCCATAAAGTCTTCTTTGTCAATATTCCATCTTCCAGCAACAGACCAAAAAGTTCCCCATCTGTTAGAGGTTCTAAATCTAAATGAAGCATCACGTCTTACAGTAGCACCAAAACCATATTTTTCTTTGTAGTCATAATTTGCATTTGCAAAGAATGATAATAGCCCAGAATTTAAAATTTGTGCATTTGCTCTATCAACAAAGTGGTCATTACTAGCATTGTCTCTAACAAAGCCAGAACCATCTCCAGGACTAAATGTTCTGATATCTAAACCGTTTTCTCTATAACCAAATTGTCTAAAATGGGCTTTAAATATTTCCATATATAGACCAGCATCTATCGTGTGATCTTCATTGATAGTTGTAGCGTAGTTTAACGAATTTAGAAAATTAATTCCTACAGCTCTTGTGTTACGCTGATTTTGAAACCCAGGAGTAACATTACCAGTTTGAGCAAATAACTGTGCGTTGAAAGAGTTTGGAGCTTCAGCTCTTGTTAAAACTTCACTAGTATAATCCATCCCTAGTCTAGAGCCAATTTTTAACCCTTTTGCAAGTTTATAATTGGCATTTATGCTAATTAGCATTTTTAATTCTTCTTCAAATCTTGTATAAGTATCTAGTCTATCTAATAAAAACAAAGGTGTGTTTGCAAAAACAACAGGAATTGATCCCCCTTCACCTGGTGTGTATTGAGATGGTGAGATATAAGGAACAGACATATATGCACCTAACACATAATTTCTGTTAATAGCCCCACTACCAATACGATTTGGTTCATCACTTTTAGAATAGTTTATAGAGGTTGAAACTCCATAATTAAATTTGTCATTCTCATTTTTACCATTTAACTTTAAGTTAAGGTTAAATCGTGTTAAACCACTTTGTTTTAAAATACCATCTTGATTTAAATACCCTACTGAAAAATTTGTATTCATTTTATCTGACCCAGAAGAGAAACGTATATCATGACTTTGGTTCATTGAAGTTCTAAAGAAAATATTTACCCAATCTGTATTTGAAAATTTAGCAATTGCTGCAATCTCTACATCACTAATACCATTACCTCTTCCAGACCCGTAAGTTCTTTCTAATTCTAATTGTTGCGTAGAGTTCATTAAATTATAAGAATTCCCTTGTAAAGTACCAAAACTAGTTAATGATGAATACTCTACACGCAATGGCGAGTTGTATTTACCTGACTTTGTTTTAATAAGAATTACACCATTTGAACCTCTATTACCATAAATAGCTGTTGCACCTGCATCTTTAAGAATAGCTACTGAGGCGATGTTGTTTGGATTTAAACTTCTAAAATTATCTTTATCAACAGGTATTCCATCAATAATAAATAAAGGTTCAATATTACCATTAATAGATCCAACTCCTCTAATAATTACCTCACTATTTGCTCCAGGTTGACCAGAACCAGTGGTAATATTCACACCAGCTGCTTGTCCTTGTAGAGTCTGAATGATTGATGCATTTGGTCTGTTTTCAATTGTTTCAGCACCAACAGATGTTACCGAGGTGTTTACCGTTGGTTTAGACCTTTTAACATCATAAGCTGTTTCTATTACAATCTCGTCTAAAACTTCTCCTCCATCAAACATTTTTACGTTAATGATATTAGAGTTTCTTACAGTTTTTTCTACGGTTTTTTTACCTAGATACATAAAAACTAAAACATCTCCTGATTTAGCTTTTAAAGAATATTTACCATCGAAATCTGTTTCAGTACCTGTTGTGGTACCTTTGATTAAAATACTTACCCCTGGCAAACTGCCTGAATCATCAGAAACAGTACCGGAAACAGTTTTTGTTTGTGCAAAAGATAAATGCACTACAAACGCCAGTAATAGCGTTAAAATTCCATTAAACTTTGTTTTCATTTATATGATTATTTGAATTAATT
>CAZZNK010000066.1:0-13893 GCA_964655585.1 uncultured Flavobacteriaceae bacterium | reverse complement strand
GTACCAAATAACATTCCTAATATACAAGGTGATGGTGATTTTAAAGACAGAATTGATCCTAAATACAGCCTTAATAAATATCAAATAGATATTGTTCAAAATAGTCCATTAGTACATCCTAGAGTAGATTTTTTAAATATTAAGCGTGCTTCAAAAGCGATTCTTGATGAGTCTTACGAACCTTATTTTTCGCAATTACAAATTAGAGAGATTGAAGCCTTTACCAATTCGAAAGTTCCGACAACGAATCTTGATAATGCTAGAGAATATGCAAAAGAAAAGTTTGCATCAGCAGTTACCAATTTTTCAGAAAAAGAAAAAAAATGTATTTCGTTTGTGGTAGATAAGATTAATACAATTCTACTTAAAAATGATATTGGGTTAATGGTATACCAACCATGGCGTTTTATTAAAATTGAAGATTGGCTTTGTGGAGGCTTTGCTCATACTAGAGGAACATATATCATTTTAAGTCAGCGACATATTGATTATCTTACTAAAACTTGGAGCGACAATATGACCCCTGAAGAGGAAAAAACACTTCTAAAAAAAATGGGTGCATTATTGGTGCATGAACAAATGCATTCTCTACAACGAACATTTAAATCGAAATTTGAAAATTTATATACTAAATACTGGAATTTCACCAAAGCACATGTTTTGAATGATGCTACTATCAGAAAAGATCAAGTATCAAACCCTGATGCTCCTATTGCTGAATGGTTAATTGCGAATCCTAAAGATGTACATTTATTTTATTGGGTAAGAACATTACTCAAAGAAACTGAAGGAATTCCTGTAATGGGAAAAGATTTTACTGATAAAGTATTTGTTGTAAAAAAACGAAACGGAACGTTTTCTACAATAAAATCAGAAGATAATAATTTAGTTTACACAAACCTTGACGGTATTGAGTTCTATAAAAATGCATTTCCAACATCTCGAGGTATAGATCATCCTAATGAAATATCTGCATATATGTTTTCAGATTACTTTAAATCTCTCATTTCTAAAACAAAACCTTTTAAAGAAACAAACGGAGGGAGTTTAAAGAATTTAGATTTATTTATTCAATGGATAAAAAAAGAAATGAAATAATTTAAAATTACTCCTTTAGATAAGGAATTTTTTTCTAGTTTCAAAAATAAAAAAAGCTCTTCAAAAAATGAAGAGCTTTACTTTTGTACGGGCGGAGAGACTCGAACTCTCACACCTTGCGGCACTAGATCCTAAGTCTAGCGTGTCTACCAATTCCACCACGCCCGCAAAAGGACTGCAAATATAAACAATCCTACTAAATAGCAAAGTAGTTGATTATTATTTTTTGTATTTTTGAACAAATAGAATTCAAAAACATGCAAGACATAAAACAGTACATAGAAAAAAACAAAAATCGCTTTATAAATGAGCTGATAGACTTATTAAAAATTCCATCAGTAAGTGCAGATTCTGCCTATCAGAACGATATTTTAAAAACATCAGAAACCGTAAAAGAATCATTACTAAAAGCCGGGTGTGATAACGTAGAAATTTGTGAAACTCCAGGGAACCCTATTGTGTATGGAGAAAAAATAATCGACCCAAAATTACCCACTATTTTGGTGTACGGACATTACGATGTACAACCTGCAGACCCAATTGATTTATGGGATTCGCCACCATTTGAACCTATCATCAAAAAAACAGACAAACACCCAGACGGAGCAATTTTTGCGCGTGGTGCTTGTGATGATAAAGGGCAAATGTATATGCACGTTAAGGCTTTAGAATACATGACCAAAACAGGGAATTTACCTTGCAATGTGAAATTTATGATTGAAGGAGAAGAAGAAGTTGGCTCTAACAGTTTATCTTGGTTTGTTCCTAGAAATAAAGAAAAACTAGCAAACGATGTTATTTTAATTTCTGACACAGGTATGATTGCGAATGACATTCCTTCTATTACCACAGGATTAAGAGGATTGAGTTATGTAGAAGTAGAAGTTACAGGACCTAATAGAGATTTACATTCTGGTTTGTACGGAGGCGCAGTAGCAAACCCTATCAATATTTTAACCAAAATGATTGCATCATTACATGATGAAAACAATCATATTACCATACCAGGTTTTTATGATAACGTAGAAGAATTATCATCAGAAGAAAGAACTGAAATGGCAAAAGCTCCTTTTTCTTTAGAAAATTATAAAAAATCATTGGCAATTAACGAAGTTTATGGCGAAAAAGGTTACACAACCAACGAGCGGAATTCTATAAGACCAACTTTAGATGTTAACGGAATCTGGGGAGGATACACAGGCGAAGGTGCAAAAACGGTGATTGCAAGTAAAGCGTCCGCAAAAATTTCAATGCGTTTGGTACCAAATCAAGATTGGAAAGAGATTACAACACTCTTTAAAAATCATTTTGAAAGTATCGCACCAAAATCGGTTACCGTAAAAGTAACGCCACATCACGGAGGACAAGGCTATGTAACCCCTACCGATAACATTGGCTACCAAGCAGCAAGTAAGGCGTATGAAAAAACGTTTGGTAAAACACCCATTCCGCAACGAAGTGGCGGTAGTATTCCTATTGTGGCACTATTTGAAAAAGAGCTAAAAAGCAAAACTATTTTAATGGGCTTTGGTTTAGATTCTGACGCAATTCACTCACCAAATGAACATTTTGGGGTTTTTAATTATCTAAAAGGTATAGAGACTATTCCATATTTTTATCAATATTTTACAGAGTTATCTAATAAATAATGTCATTGAGGAATGAGAAACAAATAACGTGGCAATCTTTTTAATGACTTCAAATAAAAATCCGTTTAGCAATAAGCGGATTTATCTTTTTGGGCGTTCCCCCTTTGGGTCGGGCTTTACACTACAAGTCCTCGCTTCGCTGTGGGCTTTCCGTTTCAATCCCTAACGCAAATGCGGTTCAACACTCCATAAAATATCTTTCTGTCATTCCTGCGAAGGCAGGAATCTACTTAATCAATATTTTTCCTTTACTGAGATTCCTGCCTTCGCAGGAATGACAGAATAAAACAAATGTTAAACTTTACTCTACACTTGTAGAATAAGATTATTTGTTCTATGTTTGTAGAGTAAAAAAAACGTTATGCAACTATCAAAAACCGAAGAACAACTGATGCAATATTTATGGAAAAGAGAAAAAGCTTTTTTAAAAGATTTACTACAAGATTTTCCAGAGCCAAAACCAGCAACTACCACAGTAGCTACCTTATTAAAAAGAATGACAGATAAAGGGTTTATCAATTATACATTATTTGGAAAATCGAGAGAATACTATCCGTTGGTAAAAAAGTCTGTCTATTTTTCAAAACATGTAAACGGATTGATAAAAAACTTTTTTAACGACTCTGCAAGCCAATTTGCATCCTTTTTTACTACTGAAACCGATTTATCAAACTCAGAATTAAAAGAATTACAGAAAATTATAGAAACACAACTTAAAAAACAACAAAAATGATAACCTACTTACTAAAATCAGCAAGTTGTTTGGCATTGCTACTTTTCTTTTATCATTTTATTTTAGAGAAAGAAAAAATGCATCAATTCAATCGCTTTTATCTTTTAGGGAGTGTTTTGTTTTCTTTTTTCGTTCCTTTAGCAACAATTACTATTCCGTCTGCACCAGAAATAGTCGAGGCAGTTCAACATTTTAATCAGCCTACTTTTATTGAAGACACAGCAGTAATAATTACAAAAGAGCCTTTTAATTACACTCAATTATTTATCGGAATATATTTTTTAATTTCATCAATATTTTCAATTCGTTTTGGCAAAAACCTATTTAAAATCATTCAAAAAATAAAATTGAATGAAAAGGTAAAACATCAAAAAGCCATCTTAGTTTTGGTACACGATAAAATACTTCCCCATACTTTTTGGAATTATATTTTTATCAATAAAAAAGAATACAAACAAAATGAAATTGAAGAAGAACTCTTTACGCACGAGTTGACACACGTTACCCAAAAACACACGTTAGATGTTTTACTCATTGAGTTATTACAAATTATATTTTGGATAAACCCACTATTTATTTTCTTGAAGAAAGCAATCCAATTAAATCACGAATTTTTAGCCGATCAAAAGGTTATACATCAACATAAAAACACATTCCAATACCAGCATTTATTACTAAATAAAGCAGCTTGGAACAACGAATATTACTTGGCCAGTAATTTGAATTATTCACTCACTAAAAAAAGATTAAAAATGATGACAACACAAAGTTCAAACATAAAAATCTTATTAAAAAAAATGGCGATTTTGCCACTTTTAATAGGGTTTGTATTTCTATTTGCTAATAAAGTAGAAGCACAAGAAATTATCACAATTACTGAAGATAAAAAACCTACAAATGAAGTTAAAAATAAAACTGAACAAGAGCTTTATAAGGAGTATTATTTTAGAAATGGGAGAGTAAGTTCAAAAGATAAAAATGGAAAGCGCATATTAAAAAATTTTACGGATTTAACTGAAATAGAAAAACAGAAATTCTCGTCTCCACCTCCATTAGTTCAAAAAAAGAAAATTCCAACTAAAAAACAATTGAATACCTGGAAAAACAATAGTAAATATGCTATTTGGATTGATGGAAAAGTAGTAAAAAACACCATTTTAAACAAGTATAAAAATACTGATTTCTCTAGTTTTTTCGATAGTTTTGTCTATAAAAATGCTCGTAGCAAACGTTTTCCTCAAACACATCAGGTTTCAATTTCTACCAATGCCTATTTTAAAAAACAAAATGAAAATAATCATAGAGGTTTCGAAAAATATAAAGAAAAATATAAAATTTATCCACTAAAAAAAGCACTTAAAAATAGTGTAAATGTAATTTCGAGTAGTTATCCTCCAAAATTTTATAAAAACTGGTTTATCACAATTAGAGGCGAAAAATATTACTATGCAAAAACAAATGGAGTTTGGAATTATTATAAAAATAAAAAACGAGCCCATTTAAATATTATAAAAGAATACAATAAAAAACATATAACTTATGAGAAACTTCAAAAGACAGGAAAACACTATGTTTTTAAAAATGTTATAGATAAAAAAAGATTAGATAAATTATTTTCTGACCTAGGGGGGATCTATTTTAGAATGCCAAGAGCAAAGAAAAACCAAGTATCCTATCCAAATAGCGCCAGTAAACCATATATTACTCTTTGGAAAAACGGAAAAAAATTCTATAAAAAAAGAAGCGAATTAACAAGTGAAGATAAACTGTTAATGTTGCCACCTCCTTCTGCACCAAATGCATCTAAAGAAGAGCAAAAAGAATGGAAAAAAGTAAAGAAAATTTTGTCTAATTCTACATCAAAAAAAGCCACAAAAGAACAATTAGGTATTTATAATTTTCTTGCAAAAAAATATAACAAACAACCTAAAGAAACAAGAATTGTAAAACTAAAAGATTTAAAACGCTTAGAGTATTTGTATGCAAAACTTTCTAAAAAGCAAAAAAAGAATGCCCAACCTTTTCCTGAGTGTATTCCGCCGCCGCCATTACCACATAAAATTTTAAAAACGGATGTTGCTCCACCTCTTCCTCCAAAAAACAATATAGGAAATGCAAAGAATTTAAAAGTAAGTTATCAGAAAGAAAAAAAGAATGACACAATTTTTAAACCCCATATTAAAAGGAAATTAATCAGTCAAAAAGAAATGGAACTTATAAAACCTGATGAAATTGAATCAATAAATATAACGAAAGAGGGAAAACAAAATGGCACTATTTTTATAAACCTTAAAAAGAATAATAAGAATAGATATTTATACTTAAAAGCACCTTTAACAACAAAACTAAATACTAAAAATCTAGGTAGTGTTAAGTATTACCTAGACAACAAATTTATCAGTAAAAAAGAAATAGAACTTATAAACCCTAATAAAATTGCAGCAGTTCGTATTAAAAAGAATAAAGATGGCTCTAAATCAATGTATATAACAAGCCGTAAAAAATAGATTTGTTATTTTGATAAATAATTTGTCCTGACAGGTTTTCAAAACCTGTCAGGACTTTTTAATAAGATTGAGTAACCACTTTTAACATTTTCTTTGTAACAATTTTCTTTGTAACACGTTGTATTTATAGACCTAACTACAAACTAATATGCTTACACACTTCTTTCTCTTCTGTTCTGGAGTTGACACAAACCTTATAAAAAACTGCTCTAACGGAGAGCAAAACAAATACGTTGGCATTGGTGCTACCGTTTTTTTTACCGCAATAATGGCAACAATTGCGGGGAGTTATGCCTTGTTTACTGTTTTCGAAAATATGTATACTGCTATTTTCTTCGGAATTATTTGGGGATTGCTCATTTTTAATTTAGATCGATTTATCGTTTCAACAATTAAAAAATCTGACTCTAAATGGACAGCATTTTTACAAGCTTCTCCCAGAATTTTATTGGCGGTAATTATTGCAATCGTCATTTCTAAACCTTTAGAATTAAAATTGTTTGAAAAAGAAATCAATCAGGTTTTATTAACAGAAAAAAACCAAATGACACTAGATAACAAAACTCAAATAGCAGCACAATTTACTCCAGAAATTAAACAAACTACATCAGAAATTAAGCTATTAAAACAAGAAATTTTATCTAAAGAAACAGAAACCAATGCTTTATATGAAACCTATATTGCTGAAGCTGAAGGAAGAAAAGGAACAAAACTACTAGGCAAAGGACCTGTTTATAAAGAAAAACGACAAAAACACGACACTGCTTTGACAGAGTTACATCTTCTAAAAAAACAGAATACAGATAAAATTAATTCTAAAGAACTAACAATTAATCATTTAAAAAATAAACAATTAGAATCTGAGCAAACTACACAAACTATTATTACAAATTTTGACGGGTTAATGGCAAGAATCAATGCTCTTAAAAAACTTCCTTGGCTACCATCATTCTTTATTTTCTTACTCTTTTTAGCGATAGAAACTTCGCCTATTTTCGCAAAATTAATATCACCAAAAGGCGAATATGATTTTAAATTAGAAAATGAAGAAAGTATGGTAAAAACTTGGGTAAAACAACAAGTTTACCAGCGAGAAGAAATGCTTTTGGCAGATATAAATATCAACAAAAAAGTGTATAAAGACATTACTGAAGAGGAAGAGTTATACAATTATAAACAAAAAATGGCTCGTGAGTTAATGCAACTACAAGCCGATTCTTTTTATAAAAAACAACAAAAAATGTTGTAAAATAAGTTCGTCTTTACGAGTAAAACGAAGTAATCTTTCCATAGATTAAGAGATTGCTTCAGCCATACTTCCTTCGCAATGATAAGGTTATTCTTTCTCTGCCATTTTCTTTACATAGTCTGTAATAATTACAATTTGTGTAGGACCTACTTTTCCTTCAATATATTTGGCATTGTCTCTATCTAAAGAAATTCTACGAACGGCAGTTCCTTGTTTGGCAACCATACTAGAGCCTTTTACTTTTAAGTCTTTTATTAAAACTACGTTATCTCCTGCTTGTAAAATTACCCCATTTGCATCTCTGTGAATTATTTTTTCACTTTCATCTAAGTGCTCTCCTGTTTCTTTAGCAAAACGTAAATCAGCATCTTCTAAATACAACATATCTAACATCTCTTGAGGCCAACCTTCTGCTCGTAAACGAGACAACATTCTCCAAGCCACTACTTTTACAGCTCTATGCTCTGACCACATGCTATCATTTAAACAACGCCAATGGTTTGCATCTGTATCTTCTGGGTTGTCTATTTGAGTTGTACAAGTTTTACAAGCTAACAAGCTTCCATCTACTCCACTACCTCCAACGGTAGATGTTGGTTTTACTTCATATATTGATAAATTATCTTTTGAAGTACACAATTCGCATTGGTTTCCACTTCTACTTTCTAAATCTTGTTGTAAGCTCATGTCCTGTTTTTTTTTTGCTTTGCAATAATACGAAGAATTATCGTCCTGTTAATGATTTTGGAACTCTTCCGTTTTTAATCGATTCTGATCGTAACCTTCTACCAACAATACGCTCATTCATCTGTCCGATTTCTAAAACTTTATCAATATCTAAATTGGTTTCAATCCCCATTTCATCTAACATCACTACCAAATCTTCCGTAGAAATCAATCCCACTAAATTCGGGTCTTTGTAATAATAAGAACCTGTACCTGCAACAGGAATACCATCTATAAAATTAGCAGGTTGTCCGCCAATACCTCCCATGGTAGCTTCAAAATTAGTCATACCAGCTTGTAAAGCCGCCAATACATTTGCCAATCCCCAACCACGAGTTGTATGAAAATGCACGATTTGTTTCTCCGTCATTCCTACTTTTTCTTGTAACATCGAATAATAATCAAACACTCTATTTGGCGAAGCAGAACCATCATGATCTGCATGTTCTACATCGTCTGCACCAATATCAAACCAACGTTGGGTATATTCTATGGCTTTTTTCATATCGGTTGGTCCTTCAATAGGGCATCCCCAAATAGTAGAAACTGTACCATTTACTTTGAGACCCGCATCGTGGGCTTTTTTTATTTGTTCTTCTGCCATTTTCCAATACTCTTTTAATGACAAACCCGAGTTTTTTAAATGATGTGATTCACTTGTTGAAACCATCAATAAAATTCTGTCGGGTCCAAACCCTTTTTGTTTTGCCTCAATAGCTCTTTGCACTGCACGTTCTCTAATGGTAATAGCTGTTAACGATGCTTCATCTAACAAATGAGCTACTTTTTTTGAAGTCCGTATTTTCTGAAATAATTCATCAGCATCAGCAAATTGTGGCATTCCCTTCGGATTTCCAAAATTTGTTACCTCTAAATGTTTAAAACCAGCTAATAACGATTGTTCTAACATCCAAAGTTTTGCATCTGTAGGAATAAACTTTTCTTCGTGCTGATAGCCATCTCTTACGGTAATATCTCCTATGGTAACTTTCTTTGGATACTTCATTTTTATTCTTTAAGTCGACTAAAATAACAAATCAATTAAAAATAGCGTTATTTATTTTCGTTTTTTCTTCGGATTCCTTATTTTTATCGATATGATTTTAAAAACAGACCGATTAACCATTACTCTCTCTAAAGCTACTGAAGCTTCGTTTTATTTCGAATTATTTAACGATCCTGATTGGAAACGTTTTATCAATAACAAGAATCATAAAACCGCAAAAGACACCGAAAAATATTTAAAAGAAACACTCCCAAATACAAATCAAAATGGATTAGGAATCTTTACCGTTTCTATTACAAAAACCAATGAGAAAATTGGTGCAGCAACTTTAATGAAAAGAGATTTTTTAGATAATATTGATATTGGTTATGCTTATTTACCAAAAGGAAGAGGAAAAGGGTACGCCACAGAAGCAACCAAAAAAATGATGGAATATTGCCATAATCAATTAAAAATGATAGCACTAAATGCGATTGTAAAACCACAAAATAAAAACTCTATCAAACTACTTAAAAATATTGGGTTTCAATTTATAAAAAGTGAAGTGTTTTTTGAAGGTTGTGGTAAAGACAACTTGTATATATTTGAATTATAAAACTTTAATATGAATAATATTTTTTTATTTTTTTTATTTCTGAATAGCTTTTTTTCATTTTCTCAAAATTTAAGTATAGGAAAATATTGTACTCCTGCAATAGCCGAATCAGATATTATATGTATTGATATTTTAAAAAATAATTATTTTAAATTTGAACATTCTGGATGTTTAGGAATACAATCTTATGGAACAGGAAAATATGAGATAAATAATTGGAAACTTACTTTACATTTTGATAATACTCAAACTAAAAAGGTTAATAAAATTCATATTCAAAATACTATTGAAAAAAATAAAGATTCTATCGTTCTTATATTTATTTTAAAAGACATCAGAAACAACCCAATTGAAGGGGTAAATATTTTTACCAAAACAAGTTTTCAAAATAGAAAAGGTTGGATGACAGATAAAAAAGGAACTTGTACAATACAAAAATTGAAAAATAATCAAACAGAAAAATATGAAATATCTTTTTTAGGTTACGAACCTCTAGCGATAGATCTTTCGAGTAATTCTAATAAAACGATCAGCATTATACTTTTTGAAATTCAGCCAAAATTAATTTCTAATATTACTAAGATTTTTTACTTGGAAAATATTACATCAGAAATCAATACAGCAACTATTTACAGGTTTAAAAAAGTAAAACAATAATTACATCTCCAACGAAGTAAACTGAAACGTATTCCCATCAAACAAACCTTTATCGCTTAGTTTTAAAGAAGGGATTACCAACAGTGCCATAAAAGACAGCGTCATGTATGGAGCTCGTAAAGAGCTGCCCATTTCTTTTGCCATTTTATCTAATTCCGCATAGGCTTTCCCTATTTCTACAGCAGATTTATCACTCATAATTCCTGCAACAGGCAACGGTACAATTTTCTCTTCGGATGCCGAAATTGCACAAATTCCTCCTCTATTTTCTATCAATAAGTTTACAGCTTTACAAATGGCTTCATCAGAAACACCAACTGCAATAATATTATGAGAATCGTGCCCAACAGAACTTGCGATTGCTCCCTCTTTTAATCCAAAATTTTTGATAAACGCAATTGCGGGTTTCTCATTTTTATACCGATTTACAACAGTCATTTTTAAAACATCATTTTCTGTGTTAGAAACCAAATTTCCGTTTTCTATCAAAGAATTTGCTTCAATTTCATTGGTTACCAACTCCCCATCTTTGGCTTCAATAACTCTAATTTTTTTTGCGGATGATTTAAATTGAAAATCAGATATATTTTTTTTATCTGTATCAAAATTATTTAAGATCTCAAAAGGAACAGATTTTATAAATGATTGTCCATTTTTAGCAACCAGCTCACCATTTATATAGGTTTGTAAAACCTTAAATTTCTTTAAATCTTTGATTACAATAAAATCAGCAGCATCCTCTTTTTGCAACAAACCAACGGCTAAATTATAATGTTTTACAGGGTTTATACACGCCACTTGCAATATTTTAAAAACATCTATTCCTTCGGCAACAGCACGTTCACATAATTGATTGATATGTCCTACCAACAAATCATCTGGATGTTTATCATCAGAACAAAACATCATTTCTTGATAATGTTTTGGTAATAAATCTATCAAAGCTTCAAAGTTTTTGGCGGCACTACCTTCTCTAATGATAACTTTCATCCCCTTTTGTAGCTTTTCTAACGCTTCATCATAAGTAAAACACTCGTGATCTGTAGAAATTCCTGCAGCAATGTATTTGGTAATATCATCACCTCGCAAACCAGGTGCATGCCCATCAATAGGTTTGTTATAGTGTTTGGCCCAAGCAATTTTTTGCATTACTTCTTTATCATCAAATAAAACACCTGGATAATTCATCATTTCTGCCAAATATTTAATGTCTGGATTTGCCATCATCTGCTTAATATCGTCAGAATCTATAACAGCGCCTGCACTTTCAAAAGAAGTTGCTGGCACGCAGCTTGGAGCACCAAAATTGAATTTCAACGGAACTTTTTTTCCGTTTTCTATCATAAAATCAACACCTTTTACACCTACTACATTGGCAATTTCATGAGGGTCAGAAACCGTTGCTACCGTACCATGAATTACAGCTATTTTTGCAAATTCAGACGGTACCAACATAGAGCTTTCTATATGGATATGTGCATCTACAAAACCTGGTAAAATATAATTCTCTTCAGCGTGATTTACTTCTTTTATTGCTTTAATTTTTCCGCCTTCAACATGAACCTCTCCTTTAAAAATTCGTCTGTTTTGTATATCTACAATATTTCCTTTTACAATCATTTTCTTTCTATTTCTAAAACAAAGCTACAAAGAAAAATAACCAACTTACAGATTATACTTTTTAAAATTAAATGATGCAATAGAATCACTGTTGTCCGATAAAATACAAAGACCGCTTCGCTAAAAGACATAAGAATGAGATATTAACTATAACCTACAGATAAACAGGCTCTTAAATAGCTATACCTTTTTTAAAAGTGAAATACCCAAAAAGGAAGGTATGTATATGCTAAAAAGACTTCATTGATTGCTATATATGGCTTTTAAACATAATTACAGATTTTAGTCGGACACCAATGAAATAGAGTATAAAATATCTTTTATTTATAATATTTCGAAATGCTGGCGGAATTTGTATTTTTGATGAAACAGAAAAAACCAGTTCTCATAATTAATTTATTTTTAAAAATTTATCTCATGAAAAAAGTATTTATATTTCTTTGTGCAATTCCCTTATTTTATTCTTGTGAAACACCAAGTAATGACGCACAAGACAAAAAAGAAATTCTTACCATTATTGATTTACAACAAAAAGCGTGGTCTAAACACGATTTAGAAGGGTTTATGCAAGGGTATTGGAAATCAGATTCATTAAAATTTTATGGGAAGAGCGGTTTGACTTATGGTTGGGAGAAAACATTAGCTAACTATAAAAAAGGATATCCTACTCCTGATCATTCTGGAACGCTAAATTTCAAAATCAATGACATTACTAAGATTGAAAAAGAATCTTATTATGTAATGGGCGAATATCATTTAACACGCAAGGTTGGAAATGCGAATGGAATTTTTATGATTATCTTTAAAAAGATACACGGAAAATGGAAAATTATCGCTGATACCTCTAGTAGTTAATAACACAATCTCAAATTCTAAAACTTACACAGATTTTGTATGAATGTTAGTTCTTTTGCTTTAACCAACGATCAATAATCACATAAATATTCTTTTGATTTTCAGTATTAAAACTTTTAATTCGTGTTTTATGATCTCCTTTTGGTTTTACAAATTTGTATAACTCTCTACTTTCAGCATCTGTATTTAGCTCAACTGCAGTAGAACTCCAAGCATCATATTCACCATATATGAAAAGCATTTTTTCAGCTGAATTATCAAGAAAAGATTTAATTTCTTGCATTGACTTTAAGTTATACTGTTTTGAAATACCTTCTGGAAAAGCAAAATCAAATTTGTAAACTTTTGATTCATTATTAAAATACTTTTTAAAAGGAGCTGTTTCATATCCATAAATCCCTTGTTCTGTCAATGCTGCCCAATAATAAGGTTGCAAATTATCAACGGCTTTTTCTTCAAAAAAACCATAACCAGTTACACTAATAAGATGACTATATAAATCCTCTATAGATACATTGCCTGTAGGGATACTATCAATAGTAGTTCCCCATTGCCAAAAAGCAAATGAATACTCTAAAATAGTATAATTAATTGCGTTTTCTACACCAAATTCCCAGGTTAACCCTTTTTTATTAGCAACCTTTTTCATTTCCTCTAAAAGAGCGTCTCTATTATCAAAACACAGTTCTTGGAAAGCTTTAATTTTCTCTCTAGCTTCTTTTGTACCTACTGTTTTTAAGAATTTATAAACCCTAGGATCTTCACGTTGATAGTTTAAAGGCCCCACATAACAAACAGAAGCATCTACATTTTTTGGAAAATATCTACGATGTGCCATTGTTGTTTGACAGCCTTTAGATATTCCTGTAGATATAAACTTTGCATTTGGATATAAAGCATTTCGAATAGCGCTAATAATAACCGCCTGATCTTTAGCAGCATTTTCAACAGTAAGCGTATTCCAATCTATTTTTTTAGGGCGTGAATTGTTAAAATAACGGTGCTCAATAGTTAATTGATTTGCATTATAATGTTTTGCTAATTCTCCTGCAGTTTCTCTACCTATTCCATAACCACGAAGTTCTACAATAACTGGTTGCGTAGAATTTTCAAACCCTAAAAACACACGTTGTTTGAAGGTGCCTTTTGCTAGGTTATTGTGATCTATTGGTTGCTCAAACCATATTTCATAGTTTTC
>CAZZNK010000065.1:0-13897 GCA_964655585.1 uncultured Flavobacteriaceae bacterium | reverse complement strand
AAAATCACTACCTTTCAAAGATTAATTCTGTAACGCTATTTTAGGACGGCACAAATACTATACTATCATTTATTTGATAACCAATTTTTTAGTAACAACTTTTGTACCTTCAACTACTTTTAAAATGTAAATTCCAGAATTAATTGTAGCCACATCAAATTGTTTACTTATTCCTGTAAACTCTTCAGAAAAAACTTGTTTTCCTAAAACATTAAAAACTTTTACTTCTTTTAACGTTGTACTTGCGGTTGCAACAGTAAATCTTTTATTTGATACAGGGTTTGGGTATACCGCAAAACCATCTATCAAGTCTTCACCTATTGATGCGGTTGCAGTTTTTGGCGTAACCTGTTTCCAAGTTGTACCGATACGCAACTCATCAAAATTAATTGGTGGTGTTTCTGAATTACTATCTTGTCTTAACAAAAATCTTCCTAAGTTATTCGCAGTACCTCCTGTTTCTGTCAAAGTAGCTGTTGGAGCTGATGCCGCTTCAAAACTTGTTGGGTCAGCATCAATCCAAACTTTTATATCATTTGTTGCAAAATCATATGCCATTACAATAAAATTTGGTTCACCAGGAGTATACACAAATGTGTGATAATTACTTGCTGAACTACCTCCACTAATACCAACATTATACTTTGTAGCATCTGTAGCATCTGGTCTTACCCATAATCTTGCTTTATAAGAACCTCCTGCTTCTTGTAAAACTGCAAAATAACCTCCTGTTGCATTGATACCAGTCATATCGGTAGGTGTAAACAAAAAAGAAGTATATACAGTACCTGAACTCTGCTCATTAAACAAAATTGCAGGATCTGCTCCTCCACCTGCAAAACTAACCATATTTCCTGTTGGATCTGGATATTGACCAGCTGCAAAAGGGTTTGCTATTGTTGCTGCAACAACTTGTACTTTATCTGTTGATGATGAAGTTGTACTCCAATTTGCTGCATCTGTTAAATCTGTGCCTACAGCATAATCAAATGTTTCTACAATTGGAAAAGCTACACATGTTGGGCTATACAAAGTTCTTGAGTAGTTACAACTACTTGTAGCATCACCTACAATAGTTAAAGCTACATTGGTTCCTTCTGAAATTCCTGTTACAGTAATAGTTCCTGAAGGAGTTGTATTTGGGTTATCTCCTCCTACGGTTCCTGAGTCTGCAGTAATTGTATACGCTGCACCTGTATTACCTCCTGTAAAATCTATAGTAGTATTATAAGTATCCACACCACTTGTTAACGCATCACAGGTTTCTGTAATTGTACCAATAAGCAAATCACAAGGCATTGCAACTGTAAACATTGTACTTGCTGATACACTTGGCATAATTGGGTTGTGAGAGTTATCTACCAACTCCATAGTAACAGTATAAGAATTTCCTGCAGTTACGGTAATAGTTTCATCATTCGTATTGTATTTCATAGGTTGCGCTACTGTTGCATCAGAATTTTTTTGTACTGTCCAATGAATATGTCCATCTACACCCGCACCTCCTACTGCTCCTACCGTAAAATTTGCTACAGCTACTGAAACATTTACACTTGTTGTAGCTGCTATTGTTGCATTATTTGCGGGACTTGAAATTGATATTGAAGGATTTGTTGATGCCGTAGCTGAATATGTTCCTACAGGAAATACAGAAGAGCATTCTGCATTTGTTCCATTATCAGTTCCTCCATTTGCGTTATCACATCCGTCTAATGCATCTGGTCCACTAAAAGTCCATTCATTTGCATCAAAAGTTGCATTCTGAGCCATTCCATCTTTTCTATAGCCCCAACCATCTTTAGATTCCCAAGCTGTACCCGTTCCATTAACACCAATTTCTCCTACAGAATCTACAACGGTTCCGTTCTTGTATAAAATAATAGTATCATTTCCATTATGACTCATAACACCATCTTGATAAGTAACTGTTACACCTAAGTATTGTGTAAAAGCAGCCGCATTATCTGTAGTCCCTCCATTTGTATGACCTACATAAATAAAAGTTCCTGCGGTATATGCATCTGCTGGAAAAGTAAATTCAGCCCCTGCCGCAGCAGCACCGTTTGTAGTGCTTTCTAATCCATAAATACTTATATCTGCGATATCATTTACAACATACAGTTCAATTCCTTTTGGAAAACCACCAGGTAAAGGTCCGTCAATTATTCCTGTAATTAGTAGATCTTGCCCAAAAGACGCAACGCTAAAGAAAAAAGCTATTAGTAAAGTTAAAATGTAATTTTTTTTCATAATTAATTGGTTTTTATTGTTCTATAAAAAATGTAACTCCCAAATTTACATAAATTATTTTAGTATTTTTTCTAAAAAACAGAATTTAACGTTTTTTACATATAGATATTGTATTCTAACAAAAATATCTTAGAAAAATTCTTACTTATACCCAAGTTCTACTAATATCTCTTCTGATGATTTCTCACTTTTTCTTCCGTAAAACTCTAAAGCTAAATCTGTTCTATTGGTAAAAACACCTTCTACGCGGTTTTTATATTCAGTAAGTTGTTTTTGCGTATCAAAAGTATAAGGATGAATTATTAAACCTGATTTATGAATCATTTTTGCCATCCAAATTTCGGTTAACTCTCCGTAATCATTAGGTTTACCCGCAATACTTGAGCCTATAATCTGTACATTGTTTTTTATAGAAAAATCGATTGCTTTTTGATACACAGCTTCTAAATCACCCTTCATATCTGGTTTCCAAAGCAAGAAACATTTCGGAATATTAGGTAACTCATTTTCTAAATTCACAATACTTTCTGGTGAAAAGGATTGTAAAATTAAACGAGCATTCGTATTCGCAATATTTACTTTTCCTTTTTGAGTTTTTATTTGCTTCGGATCTGTATTGATATTCCATCCTAAATTAGTCAACTCTTTACTTAAAAATTTTTCTATGTTCGACTTCGGATGCTTGGTTTCTAAATAAATACCCGGTCTGTTACCATTATCATTTAAATCAATTTCATGTAAATACGCTCCGTTCCATTTTCCATCAATAAGTTCTTTTATTGGCTTACCATTTTTCTTTTTAATTCGATATCCTTCAGCAATTAAAATAACATCTTGCAACGTTAAAATTTTAAGATTTTTGAAACTGTTTTTTGCTTCCTTTGGATTTACTTTATTAAACCAAGAACCTACATCTAAACTTCGTAATTCTACAAGTGTAAATTCATTAATAAACGATTTACTTCTTTCTGGAAACACTTTTTTCACATTTGTAGTTCTGCTTAAATCATCATCATGAAAAGCAACTAGCTGATTGTCTTTTGTTAATTGAATATCTAACTCTAAATAATCTGCTCCAATATTTCTAGCCCATAAAAAAGCAGGTTCAGTTTCTTCAGGTGCCCAAAAAGTAGTTCCTCTATGTGCAATGACAATGTCCTTTTTTATATAATTTTGCACTTTTTTTGCTGCCTTACTAATTTTATTGACTGTATTCATATTTGTATTGATTGCTTTCTTTTGTTCGTTTTTACAAGAAAAAAAACTTGATAGCACAAGAAGTAGCATTCTTTTTTTAACTTTTACCATCTTTAATAAAATTTTTATTTTCAAAAACCCAAGTAAATCCTAAGAGAATAATTGATAGAACACATGCAATTACCAACAGTAAAAAACTACTATTCCATCCGAAGGTGTCAATCAAATAACCAATCAAAATATTTGCAGTTAAAGCACCTCCTAAATAACCGAACAATCCTGTAAAACCGGCTGCTGTTCCTGCCGCATTTTTAGGAACTAAGTCTAACGCTTGCACACCAATTAACATGACTGGTCCGTAAATTAAAAATCCGATAGCAATCAAAGCAATATTATCAATCATTGGTTTTCCTACTGGGTTTTTCCAATAAATTATCACCGCAATCAAAACTAAAATCATATACAAAATACTTACAGGAGCACGCTTGCCTTTAAACCATTTATCGCTTATAATTCCTGCTAAAATTGTTCCTGGAATTCCTGCCCATTCGTATAAAAAATAAGCCCAACCGCTTTCACTTAAAGAAAATCCTTTTACCTCTTCTAAATACGTTGGTGCCCAATCTAACACACCGTATCGAACCAAATACACAAAAATATTTGCAAAAGCAATGAGCCACAATAATTTATTTTTAAAGACATACTTTACAAAAATATCTTTGCCTGAAATAGTTTCATTTTGATTGATTCCTTCAATTTCGGCTGGATAATCATTTTTATATTCTTCAATAGTAGGCAAACCTACAGCAGTTGGCCTATCTCTAAGTGATAAATACACAATAAATGCTATGAAAATCGCAATAATTCCTGGTAGATATAACTTTGAATGCCAATCTCCAAAATAGGCAACACCAAAAATTGCCAAAGGCCCAATTAAGCCACCACCAACATTATGTGCGGTGTTCCAAAAAGCCATTTTTGTACCCCTTTCTTTGATTGAAAACCATTGTACCATTATGCGTCCACTGGGAGGCCATCCCATTCCTTGAAACCATCCGTTTAGCAATAACAAAACAAACATAATGGTAACTGATGAGGTTGCAAACGAAAAAAAACCCATAGTAAGCATAATCAATCCTGACATGAGTAACCCTATCGGCATAAATTTTTTGGCATCACTTCTGTCGGAAACATTTCCCATTAAAAACTTACTCAACCCATAGGCAATTGCAACTCCAGAAAGCGCAAAACCTAAGTCTAATTTAGTATAACCTTGCGCAATTAAATCTGGCATTGCCAGTGCAAAATTTTTACGAACCAAATAATAACCTGCATACCCGATAAAGATTCCGAAGAAAACTTGCCAACGCATTTTTGCATATGTTTTATCAACCACATCTTTTGGTAATGGCTTTTTATCTTTTGGTATTTTTAAAAAACGTAACATATCTTTTAATTTAAGGTGTATCCTTTAGCGAGTTCAGTAAATTGTTCAACCTCTACAGACTCCCAATTTTCATCTTTTTGCAATTCTCTAGCCATTAATTTTGCAACTTCTGGTGCCATTTTCACACTCTCTTTGGCATCTAAAAATAAGGCTCTCGTTCTTCTGGCTAAAAAATCTTCTATTTTTCTAGCATATTCTTTCCTAACTGCCCAAATAACTTGTACTTTTTTTATTTTTAACTCCTCACTAATCCAATCATCTAAATCTGGTGATTCTTTGATAAGGTTTTCTATTTCTTGTAAATCTGATCCGTAAAAATATAACGGATTTCTCTTATCAATTCCTTTTTTATATCCATGAATATGTAATTCTTCTGTTACCGATTTTTTCTTCGGAAGTTTTGCCAATGTAACCAATTTATCAATAGCATCTTCTCCCATTTCTCTATAGGTTGTCCATTTACCACCAATAATTGAAACCAAACCCGTTTTCGAAACAACTATTTTATGTTTTCTTGATATTTCTTTCGTTTTACCGTCTTTTCCCTTTTTTGGTGCTGCAAGTGGACGCAAGCCTGCAAAAACACTTTTTACATCTACTCTCGTAGGATTTTTCTCTAAATATCTCCCTGCAGTTTCTAAAATAAAATCGACTTCTTCTTTGGTTGCTTTTGGCTCGATAACAGCATCATTTTTAGGAACATCAGTTGTGCCTACAATTACTTTATCGTGCCAAGGAACTGCAAATAACACTCTACCGTCTCTTGTTTTAGGAATCATCAAAGCGTAATCTGATTGTAAGAACTTTTTATCAATTACCAAGTGCACTCCTTGACTTGGTTGTATCATTTTTATTGCCTTCGGATTGTCTTTTTTCAAGATAGAATCTGCAAAAACACCTGTTGCATTCAATACAATTTTTGCGTTTAATTGATAAACCTCCTTTGTCTCCTGATTTTTCGCAACAACACCAGAAATCTTATCATCTGTTTTTAAGAAATCGGTTACTTTTACATAATTTAATGCTGTTCCTCCGTTTTCAATAAAGGTTTGCACTAAATTAATACCTAATCGTGTGTCATCAAATTGACCATCATGGTATAAAATACTTCCTCGTAAGTTTTTCTTAGCTAAAGTTGGCATTTTCTCTAAAGTATCATCTTTAGAATAAGGCATCGATTTTCCGAATCGTAACCGTCCTGATAACAAATCATAAATATTCAATCCTATGGTATAAAAAGGCTTGTACCACCATTTATAAGACGGAATTAAAAAGGATAAATTACTTACCAAATGTGGTGCGTTTTTTAGCAACAAACCTCTTTCCTTTAAGGCTTCTAAAACCAAACCAATATCTCCTTGGGCTAAATACCGAACACCTCCATGTACTAATTTTGTGCTTCTGCTCGATGTACCTATTGTAAAATCGTACTGTTCTAATAGCAATGTTTTATACCCTCTTGTTACAGATTCTACCGCAGCACCTAATCCTGTTGCTCCTCCTCCAACAATTATAACATCCCATTGTTTTTCTTTTGATCGAATATCGTTTAATAATTCTTCTCTATTTCGCATATTTCTTTTTAAAACAAAAAATGATTGAATCTAAAAAAATATCCTTTTTTAGATTCAATCAAATTTAATAAAAAATTGTAAGACTGTATTTTATCTTTACACTTTTATTCTAAAGCACCTAAATAACGTTCTGCATCTAAAGCTGCCATACAACCTGTACCTGCAGCAGTTACAGCTTGTCTGTACTCTTTATCTTGCACATCGCCAGCGGCAAAAATACCTGGTAAGTTTGTTTTTGTAGATTTTCCTTTGGTTATTAAGTAACCAACAGCATCCATATCTAGCACATTTGTAAACAATTCTGTATTTGGTTTATGCCCAATTGCAATAAAAACACCTGTTACATCAATTACATTGGTTTTTTTTGTTTGATTATTTATAGTTCTAACACCTTCAACAACCTTTTCTCCTAAAACCTCATCAATTTCCGTATTGTACAACACCTCTATATTCGCAGTTTTACTCACCCTATGTTGCATTGCTTTTGATGCTTTCATATAATCCTTACGAACCAAAATAGTAACTTTATTACATATATTTGCCAAATAGGTAGCTTCTTCTGCAGCTGTATCTCCTGCCCCAACCACAATTACATCTTGTTTTCTGTAAAAGAAACCATCGCAAGTTGCACAAGCCGAAACACCTCCACCAATTAAACGTTGTTCACTTTCAATATTCAAATATTTTGCAGTTGCACCTGTAGAAATTATTACGGTTTCTGCTTCAATTTCTTTAGATTCATCTACAGTAATTTTATGAACTCCGCCAACTTTATCGCTAAATTCAACTTTAGTAACTAAGCCAAAACGAACTTCAGTACCAAAACGTTCTGCTTGTTTTTGCAAATCATTCATCATTGCAGTTCCGTCTGTTCCGTCTGGGTATCCAGGAAAATTATCAACTTCAGTTGTGGTTGTTAATTGACCACCCATTTGCATTCCTGTGTACATTACTGGTTTCATATCTGCTCTAGAAGCATAAATTGCCGCTGTATAACCTGCTGGTCCTGAACCGATAATTAAACATTTTATTTTTTCTATTGTTTCTGACATATTCTTTGTTTTTTGATATTACAAATGTACTTTTTTTTGATTTTTATTACTTCAGTTTTTTATTCTTTTTTATAATTAGAAGATAAAAGAAATCTATTCTTACAAAAAACTCTTTTTTTAGCGGTATCATTAATTTCTTTTATATATTTGCAATCCGAAATTATAAAATTATTTTGATTTTATACTATTTTCGGGGTGTAGCGTAGCCCGGTTATCGCGCCTCGTTTGGGACGAGGAGGTCGCAGGTTCGAATCCTGCCACCCCGACAAAGCAAAAAACTCTTCAATCTTATGGAGAGTTTTTCCTTTTATAAAATTATTCAGAAAAGAAAATTCAATCAGCCCAAAACAGCCCATAAAAACATTAAAAATAAAATTACATCAATTTTCCTTGTTTTTTTAACTTTTATAATTATATTGGCGCCTGTTAGAAAATTTAGAAAAACGAAAGTATATACATGGATATTATTGAAAAAGCCCAAGAATTTGAACACAGAAAGTTACGATTTATTACAACTAGTGATAGGATTCTGGCATCGAGAGAAGTAAAAGAGTTAATTTTAGGAGTTAATGAAGTTTATAAAGAGAGTAAAGACCCTGAATTGATGGATTTAATGAAAAGATTGACTGTTATTAAACAGAAAATTGAAAAACGATTAAAAGGAAGGCGCTCTTAAATGAGTCTCACTTTTTTTTATTGAATATTAAAAAACCAAAAAGCTTCGATTAAAAATCGAAGCTTTTTTTTATAAACTATCGGGATGTAGCTTAGTCCTGTTAAAGTGCTGGTCTGGGGGACCAGAGATCGGAGGTTCGAATCCTCTCATCCCGACATCAACTAAAACAATAATATCTTATTTTTATCTTTTAGAGATTAAACTCTTTTTATTTACTAAATTTGTTTTCAGTTATTATAACATCTAAAACAATACAACAATGCTAATCATTGGAATTGCTGGCGGAACAGGAAGCGGAAAAACAACGGTTGTAAATCAAATTATCAATCAATTACCAAAAGATGAGGTTTGCGTAATTTCACAAGATTCTTACTACAGTGCCACCGACCATTTATCTTACGAAGAAAGAACAAAAATTAATTTTGATCACCCGAAATCTATCGATTTTAAATTAATAGTAGCACATTTAAAAGAATTAAAAAAAGGTCATATTATTGAGCAACCTATATATTCTTTTGTTACTCATAATAGAACAAAAGATACTATAAAAACACATCCTAGAAAAGTAATTATTGTAGAGGGTATTCTAATTTTTAACAGCAAAGAATTACGAGACCTTTTTGATATAAAAATATTTGTTCATGCCGATGCAGATGAACGATTAATTAGAAGAGCTAGAAGAGATATTACAGAAAGAGGCAGAGACATTAACGAAGTTTTAAGTAGATATCAAGACACTCTAAAACCCATGCATACACAATTTATAGAGCCTACAAAAAACTTTGCAGACATTATTATACCTAATGACAGGCACAATACTGTAGCTATTGATATTATTAGAACAGTAATTAACGAACGCCTATAAAGTAATGAGCTTTTCTGATTTTAAAAATAACCTCATCATAAAAACACTCACAAATAAGTATGTTTTAATTTTACTTACTTTTTTAGTATGGATGTTTTTTTTTGATGAAAATTCTTATCTTGCTCACAAAAAATTTAATACTGAAATTAACGAATTAGAAAATACCATTCATTTTTATAAAACCAAAATTGCAAAAGACAAATTAAAAATACAACAATTACAAGATTCATTGCAATTAGAACGTTTTGCTAGAGAGCAATACTTAATGAAAAAAGAAAAAGAAGACATTTACATTATAGAATTTGATACCATAAAAAAATAATGACACCTTTTTTATTTGATGATTTTGACTCAACTACTGCCTCTGCTTGGAAACAAAAAATTCAAGTAGATTTAAAAGGTGTGGATTATAATGACTCCCTACTATGGGAAACAGCAAACGGAATAACTGTTAAACCTTTCTACACCAAAGAGGACAGTAAAAATCAATCTATAAATCTACCTAAAAAAGAATTTAACATCTGTCAAACTATTTTTGTTGATGATGAAAAAATAGCCAATTTTTTAGCTATTGACGCCTTAAAAAGAGGAGCAAATGCTATTCAGTTTACAGCAAAAGACACATTTGATTACCCTGTTTTATTAAAAAACATCAATTTAAAATCGACTCTTTTATACTTTAATTTTCAGTTTTTAAATGCTGATTTTGTGTTAGAGTTATCAGCTTATATCAATCAAAGAAATACTTTTTTTCAAATTGATATCATTGGTAATTCAGCCAAAACTGGCAACTGGTTTATCAGTTTAAAAGAAGACCATTTACAATTAGAAAAGATTGCAAAAAACGTTTCTAATCCTATAAATGTAAACGCTATTTTGTATCAAAATTCAGGTGCAACTATTGTACAACAATTGGCATACACTTTGGCACACGCAAATGAATATTTGAATTATTTTGGAGCAGAAATAGCTACCAAAATTCATTTTTCTTTTGCCGTTGGTACAAATTATTTTTTCGAAATTGCCAAACTAAGAGCTTTTAGAATCCTATGGAGCACACTTTTAAAAGAATATGATGTTAAAAATAGTGCTGTACATATTTTTACGCAACCCAGTTTACGCAACAAAACTTTGTATGATTATAATGTAAACCTCCTTAGAACTACATCAGAATGCATGAGTGCCATTCTAGGAGGATCAAATACAATTAACAATATTTCTTATGATGAAATTTACCACAAATCAAATGAATTTGGAGAGCGAATTGCAAGAAATCAACTCTTAATTTTAAAAGAAGAAGGCGGTTTTAAAGAGGCTCAGAATTTTGCTGACGGAACGTATTATATTGAAAGTTTATCACAACAATTTGCAGAAAAAGCATTAGATATTTTTAAACAAATTGAAAAAGGTGGCGGATTTTTAAATCAATTAAAAGAAGGTACTATTCAAAGAAAAATTAACGAAAGTGCCAACAAAGAACAAAAAGAGTTTGATAAAAATGAAATAACCTTAGTAGGCAGTAATCTTTTATCGAATAAAAATGACATAATGAAAGGTGATTTAGAAATTTATCCTTTTATAAAACAACATACAAACAAAACAAAATTCCCTCCAATAATCCAAAAAAGGCTTTCAGAAAAATTAGAAAAAGAAAGACTAGAAAAAGAAAAAATATAATTTATGGAGAATAGAACCAAAGAAGTTCTTAAACAAAGAGAGTTACAGTCTATATTAAAAGAAGAAATTAATGACACAAAAGAAGACACTCCGAAATATGCAGTTGTTTATGTCTTAATGGTTGCTCTTTTTATTTATTTTTTTGATGACAAAATGTATCCTTATTTTGGAGGAACAATTCCTTTTATAAAAGCCTCAATCGCTTTTTTTATAGTAATTGGATTCCTTTTATTATATAGAAAAATTTTAAAAATCAAGAAAAAAGAAAAAGAAATAGACAAAATAAGAGCAAAACTATATGAGTTACTAAAATTAGAGAATTCAAAAAATGAGTAGAAAAAATCTACAACATATTTCTTTAAAAAGAGAAAAATCAGAAAGCAAAACCCAACGGTTTAAACACGAAGATTTTGTAGCAGGAATCCCCCCTTATTTGCGTGGGCCTTACTCTACAATGTATGTTCGAAGACCTTGGACCATAAGACAATATGCCGGTTTTTCTACTGCCGAAGAAAGCAATGCTTTTTACAGAAGAAATTTAGAAGCGGGTCAAAAAGGGCTGTCTGTAGCTTTTGATTTGGCAACCCACAGAGGGTACGATTCTGATCATGAACGTGTGCAAGGAGATGTTGGTAAAGCTGGTGTTGCGATAGATTCTGTTGAAGACATGAAAGTGTTGTTTAATGAAATTCCACTAGATAAAATGTCGGTTTCTATGACAATGAACGGAGCCGTTTTACCCATTTTAGCATTTTATATTGTTGCTGCACAAGAACAAGGAGTATCGCAAGAAAATCTTTCAGGCACTATTCAAAATGATATTTTAAAAGAATTTATGGTGCGTAATACTTACATTTATCCACCAGCACCTTCCATGAAAATTATTGCTGATATTTTTGAATATACCAGTAAAAACATGCCAAAATATAATTCCATTTCCATTTCTGGTTATCATATGCAAGAAGCAGGCGCTACACCAGAAATTGAATTAGCATACACACTAGCAGACGGACTAGAATACATTAAAAAAGGATTAGAAGCAGGAATGGATATTGATTCTTTTGCTCCTCGCCTATCTTTTTTCTGGGCAATTGGTATGAATCATTTTACAGAAATAGCAAAACTAAGAGCGGGTAGAATGTTGTGGGCAAAATTGGTACAACAATTCAACCCTAAAAATCAAAAATCATTGGCATTACGAACTCATTGCCAAACTAGCGGATGGAGTTTAACCGAACAAGATCCTTTTAATAATGTAGCCAGAACAACTATAGAAGCGATGGCGGCGGCTTTTGGCGGCACACAAAGTTTACACACCAATGCACTAGATGAAGCCATTGCTTTACCTACAGATTTTTCAGCAAGAATTGCCAGAAATACACAGATTTATTTACAAAAAGAAACCCATATCACCAAAACGGTAGATCCTTGGGCAGGAAGTTATCACCTCGAAAAACTAACTGAAGATATTGCAAATGATGCTTGGAATTTGATGAAAGAAGTAGAAGAATTGGGTGGTATGACAAAAGCCATTGAAAAAGGAATTCCAAAAATGCGGATTGAAGAAGCTGCCGCAAAAAAGCAAGCAAAAATTGATAGCAATCAAGATGTCATTGTAGGAGTAAATAAATATCAACTAAAAGAAGAAGATCCTTTGCATATTTTAGAAGTTGATAATGAAGCTGTTAGAAAATCTCAAATTAACAGACTAACTCATTTAAAATCAAACAGAAACACTAAAAAAGTTACTAAAACATTAGAAAATTTAACAGCCTCTGCAAAATTAGGTACAGGGAATTTATTAGCTTTGGCAATAGAAGCCGCAAAAGAAAGAGCCACTTTAGGAGAAATTTCTGATGCACTCGAAACTGTTTTTGGTAGACACAAAGCAGTACATAAAACCATATCTGGCGTGTATAGTAAAGAAATAAAAGACGATAAATTATTTAAAAAAGCGAGTAAACTCGCAAATAAATTTGCAGATTTAGAAGGGAGAAGACCCCGAATAATGATTGCTAAATTAGGGCAAGATGGTCATGATAGAGGCGCAAAAGTAGTTGCAACAGGTTATGCCGATTTAGGTTTTGATGTAGATATTGGCCCGCTTTTTCAAACCCCCAAAGAAGCCACAAAACAAGCTATTGAAAATGATGTTCATATTTTAGGTATTTCCTCTTTAGCTGCAGGTCATAAAACCTTAGTGCCACAAGTAATTGAAGAGTTGAAAAATTACGGACGTGAAGATATTATGGTCATTGTTGGTGGTGTAATTCCTGCACAAGATTATCAATTTTTATTTGATGCTGGCGCCGTTGGTGTTTTTGGTCCTGGTACCAAAATTGCCCAAGCCGCTATTGATTTATTAACCATTCTTATTGATAGTATCCCCGAGTAAAATTTAACTCGAAATTATCATGTTATAGTGTATTTATCGCTAAATTTGCCTGACTTTTAGAAACGCATTTTTAGATGAAAAAACTACTGAATATACTTTACTCTACACGCCTAATGGCAATTTTATTTATTCTATTTGCTGTAGCAATGGGAGTTGCCACTTTTATAGAAAACGATTACGGTACACAAACTTCTAAGGCATTAGTTTATAATACGTGGTGGTTCGAAGGTATTATGTTCTTTTTTGCAATCAACTTTTTTGGAAACATCTTTAGATATCGTTTATATAGAAAAGAAAAATGGGCAGTATTGCTTTTTCATCTTTCATTTTTACTGATTTTAGTTGGAGCAGGAATTACACGTTATATTGGTTTTGAAGGAACAATGATTATTGAAGAAGGGCAAACAACCAATCAATTTTTGTCAGAAACCACCTATTTAAATGTTATTATTGATGATGGAAAAGATCAAAAAAACCCTATCCATAAAAAAATATTATTGAGTAGCTGGGGACAAAATAGTTTCTCTTTTTCAGAAGATTTTAAAAACCAATCGATCAATTTTAAGCTGATTGATTACATTCCGCAAGCCGAAAAAAAATTAATTGAGGATAAAAACGGAACTCAATATTTGTTTTTTGTAGAATCGAGTAGTGGTTCTAGACACGAGCATTACATTAAAAAAGGAACCATACAAAACATCCATAATGTATTGGTTGGTTTTGACACAGATGGTATTGCAAATATCAATTTTATTTCTGATGAC
>CAZZNK010000064.1:0-14138 GCA_964655585.1 uncultured Flavobacteriaceae bacterium | reverse complement strand
TGCTTTTAAATGCGTTACAAAAACTTCTAATCGAATAGGGTTTGTGTCAGAATCTACAGTATTTAGTTTAAACGTATATCTATTGATGTCTCTAACATTTGTAGTAATAATCGTGCTGTTTTCTAAAATTAATTTCTTTTTATTATAGTACACCATTTGTTGCAATCCTGTAGCGGTAGATTGACTACTTACAAAAGTTGCTTTATCAAAATTAGGGTTTGATGTTACAACCGCATTGTTAAAAAGATAGTTTGATGCAGATGCGTTTACCAACTCGCATACCATAAAAATATCTGGTTGAACATCATCTAAAATAGTTTTTAAATGTACAGTTTTGTTCTGACTAGTTGTAGATGTAGAGTAGTTTAGTAGGTTGTAAAACATTGTTTTAATTCTTGTTTGTCCTTGTGTTGATAAAGAACCGATAAGAATTACGGCAAATAATAGAATACGTTTTTGCAAAACTTGAAAAATATTTAGGCGTTAAAAGTTATGTTTTAAGCTGTATTTTGAGTAGAAATTGTTTAAATGTTCTACAGCTTCATCAGCAGTATCTACAATTCTAAATAAATTCAAGTCTTTTTCGCTGATATTCCCTTCTTCTAGTAGCGTGTTTTTAATCCAGTCAATAATTCCAGACCAAAATTTTGTTCCTACTAAAACAATTGGAAAACGACCAATTTTTTTCGTTTGAATCAAGGTAATCGCTTCAAAAAGTTCATCTAAAGTTCCGAAACCACCAGGCATTACAACAAAACCTTGTGAATATTTTACAAACATTACTTTACGAACAAAAAAGTAATCGAAATCTAAACTTTTCCCAGCGTCAATCCACGGATTGTCATGTTGTTCAAAAGGCAATTCAATATTTAAACCCACAGATGTTCCTTTTCCTCTTCGGGCTCCTTTGTTACCAGCTTCCATAATTCCAGGACCACCACCAGTAATAACGCCGTAACCATTTTGTGTTAATTTAAAACCAACTTCTTCTGCTAGTTTGTAGTATTTATGATCTGGTTTTGTACGTGCAGAACCAAAAATAGATACACAAGGACCAATTTTACTTAATTTTTCATAGCCTTCAACAAACTCAGCCATAATTTTAAATATTGCCCAAGAATCGTTTGTTTTTACTTCGTTCCAAGTTTTTTGTTGTAGTTTTTCTCTTATTTTTCTATCATCAGTCGGTGTCATAATCCTTCTCTTTTTTTTTATGTATTTTATAATTTTTTATTGTCAAAAAGTTTTTTGACAAGCGTGCTAAATTAGTGCTTTTTTAAGAAAATTAATCTTTTTTTTATTTCTGATTTTCCTCTTTCTCTTGTGCAATGATTCTCTTTTGATATTTTCCTTGCACCACATCAACAATTACTAAAATAGCAATGATAAAGTAAAAAGTAGTATTATTCATCGGCTCAACTTTATTGCCAAAAAATTCTAAATGTGCCAAATGACCTCCTTCGGTAACTAGCATAATTCCTACTATAAATAAGATAAACAAACCCAAAACTTCGTACATCCTGTTTTTGTTTAAAAATTCTGAAACTTTATCAGCAAGTAATAGCATTATCAATCCGCTAATTACAATTGCAATAGACATAATGATCATTTCTGTAGCGTAATTTCCAATTTCATTCGTCAATCCGATGGCTGCTAAAATAGAATCAAAAGAAAACACTAAATTCATAATTACAATAGAAACAACAACTGCATTGGTCGTTTTTTTTGTTCGGGTATTGGTTTTTACTCCGTCTAAATTGTTGTTAGCAATTAAGTGCCAAATTTCTTTAATGGCTGTGTAGACTATAAAACCACCGCCAATTAATACAATAATACTATGGCCGTTAAAAGCAAAATGAGCAAACTCACCTAAATGACCTGTTAAAAATGAGATAGGTTCTTTTACAATTCCGATGAGAGAAACAATTAAAAACAGTAAAACTACTCTTAGAACAATGGCGATTAAAATACCAATTTTTCGAACTTTTTTTTGATCTTTTAAAGGTGCTTTTTTAGATTCTAAAGAGATGTATAATAAATTATCGAAACCTAATACAGCTTGTAAAAGAATAAGCATTAAAAGGGTAAAAAGGTTCCCAGCAGTAAATATTTCTGACATTTTTTTGTTTTTTATGTGTTACAAAAGTAGGGAATTTTTTAGAGTGAAAAATGAGAAGTGAATGATAGTAATTTCTTGTTTTTACCTAATGACTTAATTCTTTCTTTAAAAACTTTGCGGTATAACTTGTTTTGTGTTTCGCAACTTGTTCTGGAGTACCTGTACACAATACTTTTCCGCCATTTTTTCCGCCTTCTAAACCGATGTCAATTACATAATCTGCTAGTTTTATAACGTCCATATTATGTTCGATAATTAAAACGGTGTTTCCTTTATTAGCAAGGGTGTTGAGGACATTCATTAAAACTCGAATATCTTCAAAATGTAAGCCTGTTGTAGGTTCGTCAAGGATGTAAAAAGTGTTTCCAGTATCTCTTTTAGAGAGTTCTGTAGCTAGTTTTATTCGTTGTGCTTCTCCTCCAGAAAGTGTGGTAGATTGCTGACCAAGAGTAATGTATCCTAAGCCAACATCTTGAATAGTTTTTAGTTTTCGGTAGATTTTCGGGATTAATTCAAAGAAAATAACAGCCTCATCAATCGTCATATTTAAAACATCAGAAATCGATTTTCCTTTGTAGCGAATCTCTAAGGTTTCTCTGTTAAATCGTTTTCCTTGGCAGGTTTCGCATTCAACATGTACGTCTGGCAGAAAATTCATTTCAATAACTCTTACACCACCACCTTGGCAGGTTTCGCAGCGACCACCTTTTACATTAAATGAAAATCGACCAGGTTTATAGCCTCTAATTGCGGCTTCAGCGGTTTTAGAAAACAGACTCCTAATTTCTCCAAAAGTACCTGTATAGGTTGCAGGGTTTGAGCGTGGGGTTCTGCCAATTGGAGATTGATCAATATCAATCACTTTATCTACATTATCTAAACCTTCAATTTTTTTGTAAGGCATTGGTTTTTTAACACCTCTATATATATGTGCGTTTAAAATAGGGTATAAGGTTTCGTTAATCAAAGTCGATTTTCCGCTACCCGAAACACCTGTAACACAAATCATTTTTCCGAGAGGGAATTCTACCGAAACATTTTTTAAATTATTTCCTGTAGCTCCTTTTAACTTGATGGTTTTTCCATTGCCTTCTCTACGTTTTTTTGGAATAGCAATTGTTTTTCTTCCTGTTAAATAATCTGTAGTGAGTGTATTGTGTTTTTTTAAATCTTCAAAAGTACCTTCGCTTACAATTTTACCGCCATGTTTCCCCGCTCCTGGGCCCATATCGAGAACAAAATCGGCATGTTCCATCATGTCTTTATCATGTTCTACTACAATAACAGAGTTGCCAATATCACGCAATTTTACTAAAGAATCTATTAGTTTTTGATTGTCTCTTTGGTGTAAACCGATACTTGGCTCGTCTAAAATATATAAAACACCCACCAATTGTGAGCCAATTTGTGTTGCCAATCGAATGCGTTGCGCTTCTCCGCCAGAAAGTGATTTTGAAGTTCTATCAATGGTTAGATATTCTAAGCCTACATCTAGTAAAAACTGAATGCGAGTTCTAATTTCTTTGATGATTTCTGATGCAATGGTACGTTGTTTTTCTGATAGTTTTTTTTCAATATTAGCAAACCAATCTGCCAATTCTACAATATCCATTTGTGCTAAATCACTGATATTCTTATCTGTAATTTTAAAATTTAGAGCCTCTTGTTTTAAGCGTTTTCCGTTACAGGTAGCACAAGAAACCTCTTCCATAAAACCTTTAGCCCAACGTTTTATAGAGCTGCTTTCACTGTTTTTATATTGACTTTGGATGAAGTTTGTAATTCCTTCAAAATCAATCTCATAATTACGAGTAACTCCTATTGTTTTCGATTTGATGGTAAAAGTTTCGTTACCACCATTTAGGATAATATGCATTGCCTCCTTCGAAATTTTATTGATAGGATCGCTTAATTTAAATTTATAACGTTCGGCAATGTTTTCGAGTTGTTTAAAAATCCAACTATTTTTTTGATCGCCTAAAGGAATAATTCCTCCAGATTTTATAGAAATAGTATCGTCTGGAATTACTTTCTTCGGATTGATTTCTTGCGTAATTCCTAATCCGTTGCATTTAGAACAAGCTCCTTTAGGTGAGTTAAAAGAAAAAGTATTGGGTTCAGGGTTAGGATAGGCAATTCCTGTAGTGGGGCACATCAAATCTCTACTAAAATATCTTGGTTGGTCGGTTTCTAAATCGACCACCATTAAAATATTGTTACCAGCGTATAACGCTGTTTTTATCGTTTCTTCTAAGCGTTTTTCGTCGGATTGTTTTACAATTAATCGGTCGATAACTACCTCAATATCGTGTGTTTTGTAACGGTCTAAACGCATTCCTTTTACAATTTCTTGTATTTTTCCATTTACTCTAACTCGTACAAAACCTTGTTTGGCAGTTTGTTCAAATAATTCTCTATAGTGTCCTTTTCTAGATTTGATTAATGGGGCGAGAATTGCAATTTTTTTATCAGCAAAATCAGATAGAATTAAGTCTTTGATTTGCTCGTCACTATAACTTACCATTTTTTCATTGGTGTTGAAGGAGTAAGCATCCGAAGCACGAGAAAAAAGCAACCGTAAAAAATCGTAAATTTCTGTGATAGTACCAACAGTAGATCTTGGACTTTTATTGGTGGTTTTTTGCTCGATAGAAATTACGGGTGAAAGTCCGTCAATTTTATCAACATCTGGTCGTTCTAATCCGCCTAAAAACTGACGAGCATAAGCAGAAAAAGTTTCAATATAACGGCGTTGACCTTCCGCATAAATAGTATCAAAAGCCAAAGAAGATTTTCCACTACCACTTAAGCCAGTAATAACCACTAATTTTTCACGAGGAATTTTTACATCAATATTTTGTAAATTGTGTACTCGTGCGCCGTAAACTTCTATATATTCTTGTTCTTTCAAAAAGTTGATTTTTTTTATAGAAAACGCAAAGTTACAGAATTCAATTTATTTTTACTTTATATGTGGATGATAAAATCAAGAGAAAATAGTATCTTGCAACTGAAATAAAAATTATGAAATTTATCCATTCAGTACGTCATTATTTTGAAAGAAATGGCTTTCAGGTTTCCTCTCGGTTTGCAGATCGATTAGGGATGAGAACACAAAATGTGCGTCTGTTTTTTATTTACATTTCATTTGTTACCGTGGGGTTGTCTTTTGGATTTTACCTTACATTGGCATTTTTATTACGACTAAAAGATATGATTTATACCAAACGAAGTTCCGTTTTTGATTTATAAATAATGACTATAATTCAGACAAAATTATACAAAGTATTATTACTGTTACTTGTTATTGTAGCTATGGGTGTTATAGGCTTTATGACCTTAGCAGACTATAATTTTGTAGATGCGTTGTATATGACAATTATTACGGTTACTACTGTTGGTTTTAGTGAAGTTCAACCCTTAAATCAAGAAGCGAAAATATTTACTATATTTTTAATTTTAACAAGTATTTCTGCTTTTGGATATGCTGTTTCAATGTTTTCTGAATATTTAGCAAGCGGACAATTTTTACAACAATTAAAACTTAAGCAAGTGCATAAAAAAATAGAAAAATTAAAAGGACATACTATTGTTTGTGGCTATGGAAGAAACGGTAAACAAGCAATTGAAAAATTAAAAAACTATAATCAAGAATTTGTGGTTGTAGAAAAAAATAAAGAATTGGTTATTGAGTTAGATAGGGAAGGGGTTTTAGTTATTGAAGGAGATAGCACTATTGATGAAGTACTTGTACAAGCAGGAATTTATACAGCTAAAAATTTAATCACTGCATTACCTTCGGATGCAGATAATTTATTTGTAGTACTATCAGCAAAACAGTTGAATCCGAAATGTAAAATAATTAGTAGGGCTTCTAAAGAAAGTTCTTATAATAAATTAAAAATTGCAGGGGCAGAAAATGTAATTATGCCAGATAAATTAGGAGGTGCACATATGGCATCTTTAGTAGTTACGCCAGATGTTATTGAGTTTGTAGATAGATTGACTATTGATGGAGAGACAACAACCAATTTAAAAGAAATTTCTGTAAATGATTTGCCAGAAAAATTCTTGAATAAAACCATTTTAGATTTAGATTTAAGGCGCAAAACAGGCTGTAGTGTTATTGGGTTTAAAACACCAGAGAATGATTATATTATCAATCCTGATGCTACATTAACACTGGTAAAAAACTCTCATTTAATCCTTTTAGGAAGACCAGAGCAGATTGTGAAATTAAAAAATTGTTTTAGTTAAAAAAATCTCATTACAAGAAACAGAGCAATCTTTTGTTAGAAACATATGAAAAAAATCCTAATCACAGGAAGCAACGGTTTGTTGGGGCAAACTTTACTAAATTTAGTACTCAAAGAAAAAAATAATTACGAGGTAATCGGTTTTTCAAGAGGAAAGAATAGAAGTGGTAGAACAGATTTTACATATATTTCTATTGATATTACTGATAAAGATCTTTTAAAAAAAAGAATTTTAGAAATCAATCCAGATGTAATTGTACATACTGCGGCAATGACCAATGTTGATGCTTGCGAAGATGATAAAAAAGGCTGTGATTTGTTAAATATTGATGTTGTTGGTTCTTTAGCCGATATTTCAAAAACAATCAATGCACATTTAATTCATATTTCTACCGATTTTATTTTTGATGGGAAAAAAGGTTTTTATAAAGAAACAGACACCCCAAATCCGTTGAGTTACTACGGATTGTCGAAGTTAAAATCCGAAGAAATTCTTGTCAATTCTACAATTAATTACACCATTTTAAGAACCATTTTAGTATATGGGTTTGTTTATAAAATGACTCGAAACAATATTGTATTATGGGTAAAGAAAATGTTAGAAGAAAAGAAAGAAATCACCATTGTAAACGATCAATTTAGAATGCCAACCTACGCAGAAGACTTGGCTTTGGCGTGTAAAATGGCAATCGATAAAAAAGCTATAGGTGTTTTTAATATTTCATCAAACACCTTATTGAGTATTTATGAAATTGCGCAACAAATTGCCGATATTTTCAATTTAGATAAAAGTTTGATAAAGCCAATTTCTACAGCAACCTTAAACCAAAAAGCGATAAGACCTGTAAAAACAGGTTTTAATTTAGAGAAAACGAATAAAGAGTTGGGTTTTTATCCGAAGTCTTTCAAAGAAGATTTGTTGAGGTTTAAAAAGCGATTGAAATTTATTTCGTATTGAAAGATGATTATTACGTATTGTGGAGAGTTTTATATGAACGGTCAAGAAAATAAGGAGACGTTTTAATGCTCTTTATTTTAAGTTCTATAAAGGTCGTGAAAACAATTGAGAAAGTCAAATGATTTATCTTTTCAATTATCATTTTTGCATCACTTAGTCTAGAGTTATATAGAAATAACAATTTTTAACGCTCAAAACTTGCCGTAAATGCATTTTTTTAAGATATTGCGAGCTACTAATTCAAAAAAAACGAATTTACTTAATTATGAAGAAAAAACTTCTCTCGTTGTTATTTTTAGCAATACCGATGTTAACCTTTGCACAAGAAAAAGGAATGGATCAAATTATCGATGAAAAATTTGGAGCTGCAACAGGTTGGTTTGTAGAGTTTATCTTTTATCAAATAGATTTTGGTGCTGATATAAAAATTTATTGGGTATTGTTTCCGTTAATCTTAGGAGCAACTTATTTTACATTTTACTTTAATTTTATAAATATCAAAGGTTTTTTTACTTCTATAAATATTGTAAGAGGTAAATATGATGATATTGATCATCATGAATCTATGGAAATGGCAGGAGATGCAACTCCAGGAGGAGATGCTATCGAAACGATTGCAATAGAAGGTCATGAAGGAGAGGTTTCTCATTTTCAGGCATTAACAGCAGCCTTGTCAGCAACCGTTGGTTTAGGGAACATTGCAGGTGTTGCCATTGCAGTTTCAATTGGTGGTGCAGGTGCAACTTTTTGGATGATTGTAGCAGGTTTCTTAGGTATGGCATCAAAATTTGTTGAATGTACATTAGGTGTAAAGTATAGAGATATTGCAGAAGATGGTACGGTTTACGGAGGTCCTATGTATTATTTAACCAAAGGATTGAAAGAAAAAGGATATACGAAGCTTGGTAAAGTATTGGCAGCAGTTTTTGCGGTTTTTGTAATTGGAGGCTCTTTTGGAGGAGGAAATATGTTTCAAGTAAATCAAGCCTTTCAATTGGTAGAAAACATTACAGGTGGTACAGAATCTTTTTTACACGGAAAAGGATGGTTATTTGGTGTAGTGATTGCTATTCTTGTAGGGGTTGTAATTATTGGAGGAATCAAAAAAATTGCCAAAGTAACCGATAAAATTGTACCATTTATGGTAGTAATATATGTAGCAGCATCTCTTTATGTATTGATTTCTAAATATGATATGATTGGCGATGCGTTTATGCAAATTTTTAACGGAGCTTTTAGTCCAGAAGGTATTGCAGGTGGTTTTGTAGGTGTATTGGTACAAGGATTTAGAAGAGCGGCATTTTCAAATGAAGCTGGTGTAGGTTCTGCTTCAATTGCGCACGCAGCTGTAAAAACAAAATATCCAGCATCCGAAGGAATGGTGGCTTTGTTAGAGCCTTTTATTGACACTGTTGTAGTATGTACAATGACAGCTTTGGTTTTGGTAATTACAGGAAATGTAGTAGCAGAAAATGCAAGTTTAAATGATGCAGGAGCTATTTTATTAACCTCAGGAGCATTTGAATCTGTAATTTCTTGGTTTCCATATGTGTTAACGGTAGCAGTAGTGCTATTCGCATTCTCAACAATGATTTCTTGGTCTTATTACGGATTTCAAGGTTGGGCATATTTATTCGGAAGAAGTAAAAAAATGGAATACACATACAAAATTTTATTTTTAGTTTTTGTAGTAATAGGCTCAGCAGCAAGTTTAGGTTCTGTAATTGGTTTTTCTGATGCAATGATTTTTGCAATGATGGTTCCAAATATGATAGGTTTAGTTATGTTAGCACCTAAAGTAAAAGGAGAATTAAATAAATTTATGGCAGCTATAAAGAATAAATAATGTAATAAATTTATAAAATGAAATTATTCAAATCCCATTTCTGGTATCATAAAAACCAACGAAATGGGATTTTGTTTTTGATACTATTAATTAGTATACTTCAAATAATATATGTTTTTGTAGATTTTTCTTCGGATGAATTGTTAGACACGCAAACATCAGAATTATTGGCTTTTCAACATCAAATAGATAGTTTAAAAATTGTTGAAATAGAAAGGAGAAAGCCAAAAATATACCCATTCAATCCAAGTTTTATAACCGACTACAAAGGGTATAAACTCGGTATGTCAGTTGTAGAAATTGATAGATTATTAGCCTTTAGAAAAAAAGGGAAATATATTAATTCAGCAAAAGAATTTCAGCAAGTAACTAAAATATCAGATTCATTGTTGAGTAAAATAAGTCCCTATTTTAAATTTCCAGATTGGGTTACTAAAAGAAATAAAACTTCTAAACTATCATTCCTACGAAAGCAGGAATCGTATAAAAATAAAAAAGGAGTTACTAAATATAATCGAAGTACCACAAACTTAAACAAAGCAACCGCAGAAGATTTACAAACTATCAGCGGAATCGGTAAATATTTTTCAGAAAGAATTGTAAAATACAGAAACCGATTACAAGGTTTTACTTATAAAGAACAACTATATGAAGTTTGGAATTTAGATAAAGAAGTTGCAGACAGAGCATTGTCGGTTTTTAAAATCACCCAAAAACCTCTCCTCAAAAAAATTAATGTAAATACCGCAACTTTTAAAGAGGTGTTAAAAAATCCATATATTGATTATGAGCTCTGTAAAAAAATTTTCGAATTAAGAGATGAAGTAGCCGAGTTACAATCTATTTCAGAATTAAAAAACATTGAAGGTTTTCCTATGGATAAGTACCAGAGAATAATCTTATATTTGGAAGCTAAATAAGAAGAAATCAATTTTGTCAATTCCTAAGAAAGGAAAGGCAAATAAAACTACATGTCACTTTACTTCGAGTTATTTTCGTTCAATATCGTTGAAAAGAAAATTGTATAGAGAAGTGTCAATAAATAAACAATAAGCTATGAACAGTATGTATTTTACTGAAGAGCACGAAGTGTTTCGTGCAAGTTTTAAAGAATTTTTACAGAAAGAAGTTGTTCCGCATATAGAAAAATGGGAAAAATCAGGAAAAATAGACCGCTTTATCTGGAAAAAATTCGGAGAAATGGGATACTTCGGATTAAACTCTCCCGAAGAGTATGGCGGAATGAATCTTGATTTATTTTACACAGTTATCTTTTTAGAAGAATTACAAAAAATAAACTCTGGCGGATTTGCAGCCGCAATGTGGGCACATCAATATTTAGCGATGACACACCTGAATAAAGAAGGAGATGACAGAATAAAAAAAGAATACCTAACGCCAAGTATAGAGGGCGATAAAATTGGTTGTTTGTGTATTACTGAGCCTTTTGGAGGGAGTGATGTTGCGGGTATGAGAACAACAGCAATTAAAAAAGACGATACCTATATTATTAATGGCTCAAAAACATTTATTACCAACGGAATTTATTCTGATTATTTGATAGTCGCTGCAAAAACAAATCCTGCAGAAAAGCATCACGGGATGAGTATTTTTGTGATTGATAGAAATACGAAAGGGATTTCATCTACCAAGTTAGATAAATTAGGGTGGAGAGCGTCAGACACCGCAGAAATAGCATTTGACAATGTGGTTATTCCTGCAGAAAATTTAATGGGAGAAGAAGGAAAAGGGTTCCCGTATATTATGCAACACTTTGCCTTAGAGCGTCTGGTAATGGCAATAAATGCACATGCTAGGGCAGAATATGCTGTAGGGTATGCAATACAATATATGAGTGAGCGTCAAGCGTTCGGAAAAACGTTAGATAAATTTCAAGCATTACGACATAAAATTGCGGAAATGGCAAGCGAAGTTGAAATGTGTAAAGAATTTAATTACTCCATAGCAAAACGGTTAAACGAAGGTCAATATGTGGTAAAACATGCAAGTATGACAAAGCTGTTGTCTACAAAAATGGCAGACCAAGTAATTTATGAATCTCTTCAGTTATTAGGAGGTTATGGTTATATGGAAGAGTATCCGTTGGCACGTTTGTTGAGAGATAGTCGCTTAGGACCAATTGGCGGTGGTACATCAGAGATTATGAAAGAAATTATCGCAAAAATGATTATTGACGGAAAAGAGTATAAAGTAGCAACGTAGTTTTTGGGCATTCCCCTGAGGGTCGTGCTTTTTTCTGTCATTCCTGCGAAGGCAGGAATCTCGTAAAAAAGGATGCCGTTTCAATCACTAATGCAAGGTTGAAAATATTCTTAGAATAAAAATTTGTAATTCATAAAAAGAATGTATTTTTGCAGTCCAAATTAAAAAATTAGATGAGGTATTTTTTCATCTTATATATAATAACAATTAAAGAGAACAGATGAAAGGAGGTGCCAACATATGTTAATCATTCCAATTAAAGAAGGAGAGAATATCGATAGAGCGTTAAAACGTTTTAAACGTAAATTTGATCGTACAAAAACAAAGAGAAGTTTGCAGACAAGAAAAACTTTTACAAAGCCATCTGTTGCAAAAAGAGCTCAGAGAATAAAAGCAGCTTATATTCAAAAGTTAAGAACACAAGAAGAAGTAGGCTAGTCCTAATATATTCTTAATAAATAATAAATCCGTGTTAATTTTTTAATACGGATTTTTTTTATGCGTTAAATTCAGTAAATTTGAAAGAGTCTTTTCAAGTAATTTTTTAATAAAATATTAGATGAAAATTATATTGAGAAATATTGAAGAAAAAAACACAGATGATAACGTCTTTCTTAGAATACCTAGCTTATGAGAAGCATTATTCCAAACACACTGTTTTGGCGTATAAAAGCGATTTAATTAGTTTTAAAGATTTTTGTATTACAGAATATAACCAAGAAGAGCTAGAGACGGTTCATTATCCGCAGATACGAACGTGGATTGTGAGTTTGGTAAATCAGAAAATAAGTAACAGGAGTATCAATAGAAAAATAAGTTCTTTAAAATCATTTTATAAATTTTTGCAAAAAATAGGAGAGATTGAAATTAACCCGTTGCAAAAACACAAAGCTTTAAGAGTAGAAAAAAAGGTGCAAATCCCTTTTACTGTTGATGAAATCAATCAAGTCATAAAAATCTTAAAAAAAGAAAACGGTTTTGTCGCTGTTAGAAATAGGTTAATTGTAGAGTTGTTTTATTCAACAGGAGTAAGAAGAATAGAGTTGATTCATATAAAGGAGAGAGATGTTAGTTATTACGATAAAACAATTAAAGTTTTAGGAAAAAGAAATAAAGAGCGTTTTGTGCCACTTTTGCCATCAGTAATAGAAACATTAGAAAATTACCAACAACTAAAAAAGAAGTACACAACTACTATTGATGAATTATTTATCACCGAAAAAGGGAATAAAATTTATGAAACACTTGTGTACAGAATTATTAAATCGTATTTTAGTGGAGTCTCTTCGAAGGTAAAAAAGAGCCCGCATATATTGCGTCATTCTTTTGCAACACATTTGTTAAATCAAGGAGCAGACTTAAATTCGGTTAAAGAATTACTAGGACATTCTAGTTTAGCCTCCACTCAAGTGTATGTTCATAATAATTTGAGTGAATTAAAAAAAGTGTTTAACCAAGCTCATCCTAGGAGCAAGTAAAAAAAATAGAATATGAAAGTATTTATGCAGTCAGTAAATTTCAACGCAGACAAAGAGCTTTTAGAATTTATAGAATCTAAAGTTAAAGGACTAGAAAAATTCCACGATAAAATAGTAGATGCAGAAGTGTTTTTAAAAGTGCAGCAAACAAGTGAGAAAGAAAATAAAATTATTGAAGTAAAATTAAATATACCAGGCAGTGAGTTAATGGTTAAAAAAGAAGCTAAAACCTTTGAACATGGCGTTGCGGTTGTAATAGATATATTAAAAAGGCAGTTAAAAAAATCGAAAGAAAAACACAGAGATTCTTTAGTGTCATAAAAAGTAAAAAAAATAGTAATAAAAAGTTTTAGATATTAAAAAAACTTTATACATTTGCAGTCCGTTAGAAATAGCGGATTGTTTTTTTATAAAAGCCGATGTAGCTCAGCTGGCTAGAGCAGCTGATTTGTAATCAGCAGGTCGTGGGTTCGAGTCCCTCCATCGGCTCAAAACAAGAGTGTATAAAGTGTTCTTGTTTAGTGCGAAAAGAAATGTCTTCTCGCAAGCGTTTTTTGAAATAAAATATTTTGGGGGAGATACTCAAGCGGCCAACGAGGACGGACTGTAACTCCGTTGGGAAACCTTCGCAGGTTCGAATCCTGCTCTCCCCACATTATTTTCTGTAATAGAAAATAGATATTGAAATAATTGCGAGAGTAGCTCAGTTGGTAGAGCGTCAGCCTTCCAAGCTGAATGTCGCCGGTTCGAACCCGGTCTCTCGCTCAAAACTTAAAATGAAATTCATTTTAAGTTTATTTTAACCAGCCGACGTAGCTCAGTTGGTAGAGCGCATCCTTGGTAGGGATGAGGTCACGGGTTCAACTCCCGTCGTTGGCTCAATTTTATTGAGTTTAAAAATAATTTAAGAGTACACTAAATATATTTATAACTAAGAATTAAAATTAATAATCATGGCAAAAGGAACTTACGACAGATCGAAACCACACTTAAACGTTGGTACAATTGGACACGTAGATCATGGAAAAACTACATTAACTGCTGCAATTACCAAAGTAATGGCAGATTTAGGTTATTCAGAAGCTAGTGCTTTTGATCAAATTGATAACGCTCCAGAAGAAAAAGAGCGTGGTATTACTATTAACTCTTCACACGTTGAGTATTCAACTGCAAATCGTCATTATGCACACGTTGACTGTCCAGGTCACGCGGATTATGTAAAGAACATGGTTACTGGTGCTGCACAAATGGATGGAGC
>CAZZNK010000063.1:9110-14377 GCA_964655585.1 uncultured Flavobacteriaceae bacterium | reverse complement strand
CCTCCAGGTCCTGTTACCGCATGTAAATCAATATTATGTGGTAATTTATTGTCTGGATGATTGGATAAGGTAAATTCTACCTCATCTCCTACTCGTGTTCTTATAAAGCTTCCGGGTACAGAACCTCCAAAAGTCCAATAAACATAAGTTGTCCCATCTGTCATTATTCCTTCTTTTTCAATAATTTCCATATTGACAATCAATTTCTTTGCCGAACGGTTACCTACAGAGGCAGGAACGTTGGGTGGAGAAGTCAAGTCAGCAACTAATTCACCATCTACTTTTATTGATTCTGGGTTAATTTCAGATTTTACAACAGCATCTGATTTTTTTGCAGGTTCTTTACAACTTGTAAATAGCAACCCTGTCGTTGCTAAAGCCAACCCTAACATTTTTAATTTTGAATGTTTCATTTTATTTGGTTTAGATGTATTATAATTTCCTCTCTTTGTCTTTCAACAAAAAGAGGAAATTGAATTTAGACTTCGTTTTCTAAAGCTTCATCATTTGGTCTGCCATGTCTAGCAAACTCTACGATATAAAGGATTACCCCTGTCGTAAATACGGTAGCACAAAGAATTAATACCATAAAATGTATTTTTGTATGCTCTTGAGCAACCATAAAATCCATTTTTAAAATACGTTCTAAATACACTTGCACTACACCTGCAACACCAAAAGCAACGGTCATTCCCATCATTCCAATATTAGATGTCCAAAATGCCATTCTACCAGTTGGTGTATCCAAAAACTTACGTCCTGTTAGGTTAGGTAAAGCATAACTAATGATGGCAAAAACTATCATTGCGTAAGCTCCCCAAAATGCCAAGTGACCGTGCATTGCTGTAACTAATGTTCCGTGTGTGTAAAGATTTGTTTGTGGTAAAGTATGAGCAAATCCTAATAATCCTGCACCAATAAAAGAAACAATAGCAGAACCAATTGTCCACATTAACGCTGTTTTATTCGGATGTTTTTTCTCTCCACTTCTATACATTTTCACTGCAAATAATGCCATTGCTAAAAATGCTAAAGGCTCAAGAGCAGAGAATATACCACCTACAATCAACCAAATTTTATTTACACCAATATAATAATAATGATGCCCTGTACCTAAAATACCTGACAAAAAAGTCAACCCAACAATTACATAAAGCCATTTTTCAATTACTTCTCTATCTACACCTGTTAGTTTGATTAATAAGAAAGATAAAATACCTCCCATAATTAACTCCCAAACTCCTTCTACCCATAAGTGAACTACCCACCAACGGAAAAAAGAATCAGTTACTTGACTGTCAAAAGGCAACATCCCTGGTAAGTATAATAAGGCTGCAAATAAAAGTCCCATTGACAATACTAATGCCGTTGTTGTTTTTCTTTTTCCTCTAAATAGGGTTAGTAAAATAATTCCTAAAAATAATAATACATTTATAACTACTAGAAAGTCTAAATATCTCGGAATTTCTAAAAACTTACGTCCTTCCCATATATTCATATGAAAACCTATAATTGCTGCAATACCAACCAATGCTAAACTTATTAGTTGTACATACGCTAATTTTACGCTTACCAATTCTATTTGTGCTTCTTCTGGAATAATATAATATGCAGCTCCCATAAAACCTGATAGTAACCAAACTACCAATAAATTAAGGTGCACTGCTTTTGCGGTATTAAACGGAATAATATCATGCAATCCATCATATCCTGCATGTGCAAATCCCATAATAAAACCGTATACTAATTGTAGTACGAATAATAGCATTGAAAGGGCAAAAAACCAATAAGCTACTTTTTGTGATTTATATTTCATAATGTTTAAGTTTAATTATTGATTTTTCATTCTTTCTTTTGCCAATGGAGATATTTTTCTATCTACACCAACAATTTTACCAAATCCGTTTAGATCGATGTCATCAATCCAATCAAAAAACGCGATTAAATCTTCTGCTTGTTCATTAGAGAAACCATAAGCGACCATTTTTCTTCCATTTGGTTGCCATGGCACAGGAGACATTAAAACAGCTTTGATATAGCCTTTCCCCCTACGGTCTATTACTTTTGTAAGTTCTGGAGCATAATAACCTCCTTCGCCTAATAATGTATGGCAACCCATACAATTGTTTGAATCCCAAAGATTCTTTCCACGAACAACAGCTTCTGTGATGTTTTCATGATTGGTTTGGTCGACGTCTTTTGACAAAGAAAAAATAGTAAGTCCTATAAATGCTAGGAATGTTACTAATGTTCCTATCAGAAAAAAGGCTCGTGCTTGCTTTTTTGATAGCATAGTCTAATTAGTTTAAGTTAATATTATTAAAAGATAAAAGCATCTTTTATTAGACACAAATGTAACAAAAGTTACAGTTAAAAAATATGACATAAATCAGTATAATATTAATTTAGAATAATTCTAAATTAATATTAAAAATCTTTTTTCTTTAGTTTGTGCTTCATCCTCCAAACAGGTAAAACAACCCAAAGAACAAGGATTAAAATAGAAGTGAGTGCTCCTAAATTTGTGCCAAAAAAATCTTTAAAAATAGCTCCTGTATAACCCAACAAGGCAGAAATATCTAATTTTAATAAGATTAAAATTCGTGATAAATCTATCGGATTAAACATTGTTGCAATTAATGAAAACTTATCTAAAGGGTATTCATTAAAAACAATGAGCGAAATCATAAATATTCCATCATAAATTACAGCTAAAAAAAGCCACATTAAAATGGCGTAACCAAATCCTTTTATTTTATTTTCGGTTGATAAGGCTATATTGTACGCCAATGCAACAAATATAAAGTTTAAAAAAGAGCCCACTAAAAGCAGTAAACTAAAATCGAAAATGGCTGCAGATTTAAACAGGCCATATAACACAAAAGGAATTCCTAAACCCAACACCAAACTGAGCGTAAGAGATAATGAAATACCTAAGTATTGCCCCATAAAAATCTGACTTCGTTTTATAGGTTGTGCCAATAATAACTCCGTAAATTCTTTAGAATTGTAGTAATACATTACTCCGAAAATGGTTCCAATTAACGGAGTTAAAACAATAATAATGTTCATCAATGTTATTACGGCTTTGTTTACATCATTATTTAAAAATAATAGTACAAAACCTAGTAATAAATAGAATGCAAAATAAACGTAACTCCAACGACTACGCAATAAATCGAATATTGAATATTTTAAAATTTTAAGCATATTGTTTAGATATTAAATGGGCAATTGCATGCTCTAAATTAGTTTGATTTGTTTGTGTTTTTAAGGCATCTACACTTCCTTTAAAGTATATTTTACCATCTAATAGAAAAACTATTTCATCTGCAAGTTCATCTACAACACTCATAATATGAGTAGTAATTAAAATAGTTTTTCCTTCTGATTTTGCTTTTTGAATCAACTCTTTTAAATGTATCAATGCAATAGGATCTAACCCTGTAGTAGGTTCATCTAAGATAATTAAATCGCTATCAAACATAAAAGTCAAAACAAGGTTTACTTTTTGCTTGGTTCCTCCAGAGAGGTTACCGAGTTTTTTATTTAAAAATGATGACAACCCAAACAAATCTATCAATTCTTGTTCGTTAGATGCTTTTGGTCGTAAATTTTTTACCATTTTTATCAATTCAATCACCGATAAGTTTGCAGGAAAATTGGCTATTTGTGGTAAATAATTTAACTCATTTCGATAATTCCATTTTTTTAATACGCTTTTACCGTCAATCGAAATTGCTCCTTTATTAGGAATTACCATCCCTAAAATAGATTTTATTAACGTGGTTTTTCCGGATCCGTTTGGTCCTAAAATCGCAAAAATTCCTCCTCTATCAATTTCTAAATCTAAACCATCTAAAACAGTTAGTTTTCCGAATTTTTTATGCAAGTTTTTAATTGTAATCATAAATAAAAAAAATTAATCTAACGGGTTTATAGGTTTCATTAACGGTTTATTATCTACTAATTTATCTGGGGTAAAAACAGGTGACACTTTTTCAGAAAAATTGATAATATCAACAAACAAACTCCTTAATAAAATCATTGTTTCTGGCGTTTTACCAACGATATATGAAAATAGTTTTACTGGTCTGTGAGGAACATCACCTAAACCATTTTTATCAATATCATATCCTGTATATTCACTCCAATAATTGGCTTCAAATTTATTATCATTCAAACGGCTATTGTACGATAAATCGAATGCATTATGCATAAAATTATTATACTCAAAAAGATTGGCATAACAGCCTCCTGTAAACTTTAATGCCCAACCATTTCTTATAAAATGGTTGCTTTTATATGTTATCCTATTACATCCATCTATATTGATCCCAACAGTGTTTTGTTCAAAAACATTATCGGTTATTTCTGCATCATAAATTTCTTTTAATAACAATCCGTAAGAGGCTGTTCCCCAATTATAATGAAATGTATTATGGTGCATTTTTATAAATTTAGAAAACATAACGGCAACTCCTGCCCCATTTTTTTTAAATTCATTATGATGATATTCATTATGGTTAGAAAACATAAAGTGCAGTCCGTAACGCAAATTATTTGCACTTGTATTGTGTGATATAAAGCTTTTATTGACAAATTCTAAATAAATACCGTCTCGCATTCCAGAAATAGTATTTTTTTCTATTCGCATATTTTTACATTTCCAAATATGTACACCATTGCCCGAAGTTGCTTCAGCAACAGAATTGCCTAAAATCTTATTATTCTGAATAACACCGTATTTAGAACTTTGTATAATAAATGCGTAAAAAACATTTTCAAATTCGTTATTTTTTAAAACAAAATTTTTACTCTGTGATACAAAAATAGCAGCTATTTCTTTGATATAGCTCATACCAATATTTCTGAATTTAAACCCAGAAATACTAAAATTATCAGCTTTTACAGCAAAAACACTATCTGTTTTGTATTCTGCATCTATAATAGGAAAATTCTCTCCAATAAGATGAATTCCTTTGTTTATAAAAATTTTGGTTTCTTTATACAAACCACTTTTTACCAAAACAGTATCGCCTTCTTTTGCCAAAAGCACCGCTTTTTTAATTGTTTTTATGCTACAAGAACTGCATACATTTATAGTATTTGCTTGTAAATTAATGGTGAAAAGAAAAAATATAACTAGTAAATATTTCATTTTAGTGAGAAAATTTTTCTTTTAAGGCTGTCCAAGAAAATAAATCTCCTCCAAATTCTTGTTGTTTTTTTTGTGCAATCTCTTTTGATGAGAATGCCGATAAATT
>CAZZNK010000063.1:0-9100 GCA_964655585.1 uncultured Flavobacteriaceae bacterium | reverse complement strand
AAGAAAAACAAAAATATTAAAAAGTACTTTACTCCATTTTTAATGAAAATTTCATGTCTAAAAATTGAAAGAAAAACATTCATTGTTCAGATAATTTAGTTTTTAATTCACTCCAAGTATATAATTTTCCGCCATGCATGGATTGTGCTTTTTTAGCTGTTTCGATAGAGCTAAAAGCAGAGAGATTTGCTCCCATTGGACTTTTAATTTTTTTACTAATTAAAAATGTTGCTTTTTTGGCATCAACCAATTCCCCTGGGTTTGCATAATCAGCAACTAAAATAAAAGATAAGCTTTCTTCATTCTTGTTTTTTTGAATATCGTTTACCAAACATTCAACAGCATCAAACATATAGGCTCTTCCTTTTTTGGTAACATATTCTGCAGCATGAGTTTTATCAACAACCGTCATGTCACAAAAATGACAATGATCGTTTCCATACGCTATTTTTTTCGGTTCAACTTTACAAGAAACAAGTGTTACTAAAGCAAAAACTATAACTACTACTAAATTATTATTTTTCATTTTTTTCAGTTGATAAAATCGTTTACAAATATACATTAAAACGAGCATACTCAATTAAAAATATGCTCGTTTTGATAGTTTTAAAAATTTGTTCTTAACTTTTTTTAGCTTCTTTTTTACCAACAAAAAATGCAATAAAAGTCATCAACATTCCTGTAAACATAAACCAAGCTCCTGTCATAGGATATGAATGTGCCGTAAAGTTTAAAATATCTTTACTACCAAAAAGTGGTGGTTGAAAGCCCATAATAGAACCATCAGGATTGGTAAACTTCATAATAGCGTGAGCATCTAATGTATGACCATAATCATATTCCCATAAGTAGAAATCATACATACCTGCAATTCCCATAACAGACATCAATACAAACCATCCTAAATACCATTTGTAATTCCCAAAAAAACCAATAATGACACCTAAAACTACCATTGCAATTATTGCAACAGGAAATATTTTAAATTCTGGAATGCTTTCAGGTATATATTGCATACCTACATAATGATTCATTAAATTGATGTTTTTAATATCAAACTCATGTGTATCGGCAAATTTATTGATATGAATATCCATCCCTAAAGGGATTGGGTATTGTGGGGCTTCTAATGTGATATTCCAAAGTGGAAAAATAAATAAGCCAAGAAGTAAAAATGATCCTAAAATCATTAATATTTTAGATTTTTTCATGATATTTTATAATTTAAAAATGACTATTCATTGAATGTTAAATACTACTTCAAATTTACAATTTATATGCCTATTTTTTAGTAACAAATGGCACATAAAAAGTGTTTTATATTTTAATTTTTATAAAAAAAACGAGCAATCATTTTATATGAATTGCCCGTTTCTTACTACTAACTAAAAAATCTTTATTCCTCTTCTTCTCCAGGAACATCACCATCTAGTGTAAAACTAATTGGCAAGTTAGATCCTTTTGGAGATACACGAACATATCCTTGCATTTCTTGGTGTAATGCAGAACAGAAATCTGTACAATAGAATGGCCAAACACCTACTTCTTTTGGTTCCCAAGTAAATGTTGTTGTTCTACCTGGCATAATTAAAAGCTCAGATGTATTTGCTCCAATCATAGAAATACCATGTGGTACATCATAATCTTGCTCTAAATTTGTAACATGGAAAAACACTTTGTCTCCAACTTTTACACCTTCAATATTATCTGGTGAAAAGTGAGAACGAATCATAGACATATAAATATGCACTTCTTTTCCTTTACGCACTACTTTAGTTTCAGCTTCAGAAGTTACACCGTAAGGGTGCTTGTTGTCTTCTAATCTAAATATTTTAGTAGGATTATTCTTTTTGATAATATCTGCAGAAATACCAGCAGCATAGTGAGGCTCTCCAATAGTTGGAAAATCTAACAATAACTCCATTTTTTCTCCAGAAATATCAAATAATTGTGCTGATTGACAAACCTCAGGACCTGTTGGTAAATAACGGTCTTTGGTAATTTTGTTCATCGCAACTAAATATTTATCATCTGGTGTTTGAGAATTTCCTCCAGGAATCATTAAGTGACCAACTGAATAATAAACAGGATGTCTATCAATTACTTTTAAGTCTTTGATATTCCATTTTACAACTTCTGATGAGATAAAGAAAGTAGTATACCCATTTCCTCTTGTATCAAACTCTGTATGTAATGGTCCTAAACCTGGTTGGTTTAATGTACCGTAATTTACTGCATCAAACTTAATAATTGGTATTCCGTAAGCATCACCATCAAAAGCTTTATCTTCAATTGCTTTTATCATTTTAGTAAACGAGTGAATTGTCATTTGCGCTGCTAACTTACCATTACCAATAATATACTCTCCTGTTGGATCTACATCACAACCATGAGGTGATTTTGCTGTTGGTAAAAAGAAAATTGCTCCTGGAACATCTTTAGGCTCTACAACCAATACATCTTTACCCCATTTTGTTGTAGCAGTATGTGCATCATCATCCCAAGTATTGTGTGCATATTTTGAAGGTACTCTTTTACCTCCGCCATTTTTCACATATTCAGCAATTTTTTTCCAATTGATTGCGGCAATAAAATCTTTATCGTTTTGAGAAGCATTTACTTCCATCAAAGAATTTGATTCTTCAGTATTATAAGTAGAAAAGAAAAACCACCCGTGAGATTTTCCACGACCTGGGTGAGATAAATCATAATTAAAACCTGGCATTTTTATTTGAAAATCAATATTCATATGCCCTGTTTCTGGATCTATTTTTAAGAATGATAAAGCACCGCTAAAGTTACCTTTCATTTCACTAATTGGCATATCTCTTTGAGGAAATGGCACAGAAAAACGTGTACCTGCAACTACATATTCTGAGTTTTCAGTTACAAAAGATGAAGAGTGGTTACCTGCTGAATTAGGAATCTCTATAATCTCTTCTGTTTCAAATGTCTTTAAACTGATACGCGCAATACGAGGTGTATTGTTTTCATTGATAAATACCCAACGTCCATCAACAGAACCTGCTGTTTGTGAAATATCTGGATGATGCGAATCTCCCCAAGGCACAAACCCGTGAGATGTCATTAACATTGGTTTGGTTTCTTCACTATAACCATATCCTTTTTCAGGATCTTGTGAAAATACTGGTATTACTCTAAATAATCTACCCGATGGTAAACCATAAACAGCTAACTGACCACTAAAACCTCCTGAAATAAATGCGTAGTGAGAATCATGTTCTCCTGGAGCAACATACACTTTTTGTGCTGCATTTCCAGAAATAGCTCCTTTATTACCTTTTTTATCAGATGGTGCACAACTTACTATAAATGTAGTTGCCAACACAAATAAAAAAACTGACTTAAAAATTGTTTTCATATTATTAAATTTAATTATTGTTGATTGTAAATTTTTAGTTTTTTGTTCTAAAATATTCTAAGATTGCTCTAGCTTCTTCTTTCGTTAATTGCTGATTTGCCATTGGCGCATTATATTCTGCAATTAAAGCTTTTGCAACAGGATCTTTGACTAACATTTCTTCAGGATTTAAAATCATATTCATAATCCATTCTGGAGAACGTCTTTTTGTAACTCCCTTTAATGCAGGCCCGATATATCTTTTCTTAAATTTATGACAAGCTGTACATTTTGCTTTATAAGCTTCTTTCCCTTTTGCAACAAGTGCTTTATCAATAGCTCCAAGTTCTAAACTTTTCACAGGACCAATTCCTTTGTTATCTAAAGAAGGTGCATTAATATCTAATTTTGTAGTTGCTTTTACTTCTTTTTTAACTGTAGACTTGTTGTAACTTGGTTTTTTCTTCTTGTCATCACCACAACTTGCAAATACAAGTGCCATTGACAGTACCAACAGGGTTAATTTAAAATTCATTTTTTTGTTTTTTTTAGTTAATAATTAATTTGTTGTTTTTATTTATCAGAAGGAACTAATACATCTCCAATAACGTGGATCCATCCGTTACTTACTTTTACAGTCATCAATACTTCAGTTCCTCCAACAAAAATTTTCCCATCTTTATTCTCTACAACTAAGTATTTTCCTGAAGCCATATATAACTTACGTCCTTTTTTTGCTTCTTTTTTTAATTGTTTAATTCCATAATTTGCTGGCGCAACATGATTTGTTAAAATAAATGCCAACTTACTTTTGTTTTCTGGCTTTAACAATGTTTCTACTGTTCCTTTTGGCAATTTATCAAATGCACTGTTAACTGGAGCAAAAACTGTTAAAGGTCCTGCATTTACTAACGCATCTTCAACCCCTGCTGCTCCTACTGCCACAACTAAAGTAGAAAATGGTTTATTACCATCTTTATCTTTATATGTCATAGCAACTTGCAACACATTTTTTTCTTCACCTTCTACTGCTGCAACACCAGCTTGCCCTTTGTGAATTGTCGTTTTAGTTGTATTTGTAGTAGCTGCTTCTTTTTTCACTTCGTTTTTACATGAAGAAAAAGCGAACAATAATACAAATACCCATAATAATTGATTTGTTTTCATTTTAGATAATAGTTTAAAATTTTGCGTAAAATTAAGTTAGTTTAACATTTCTTTATATGACATTTGTCATATAAAAAGATACTTTTGTCTTTTTACTTTTTTAATTCCAAAAAACATATGTAAAATGCTAACAAAATCAAGCAAATATTCTATTAGAGCAGTACTCTTTTTAGCATCCAAAGAAAAAACAGATAGATTTTCTGCAAAAGAAATTGCAGAAATTTTAAAGATACCTGCTCCTTTTTTAGCAAAAACATTACAAGAATTGGTTAGAAAAACCATTATATCATCAATTAAAGGGCCTAATGGAGGCTTTTTTTTAACCGACAAGGATAGAGAGAAATCTATTTTTGATATCATAAAATGTACTGATGATATAAATAAATTTGACAATTGCTTCTTAGGTCAAAATGAATGTAATGATGAGAACCCATGTGTTGTACATCATTTATATTCTCCATTCAAAGTAAAACTCATCAAAAAACTAAAAACCAAAACAATTACTGAAATGTCTGAAGAGTATTTAAGAGACAATAAATCATTGAAAAAAATTTGGATGTGATTACAATTCTTAAAAAGCATATTTTATTAGCTTTATTTTATTTCTTTTTAACCGCATTATTAGGAGTAATTTTGCGCTTTTTTCCTATTACAAATTTAGATGTAACATACAAATTTATAGTACACACACATTCTCATATTGCCTTATTAGGCTGGGTATACACAGCATTAACTACTCTTATTTATACACTTTTTTTAAACAAAAACAAAAAACATTACTTACGCATTTTTTGGCTTACACAATTCTCTATAATAGGAATGTTGTGTAGCTTTCCTTTTCAAGGGTATGCTCTCTTTTCAATATTTTTTTCTACATTATTTTTATTTGCATCCTATTTATTTTTAAACTTCTTTTTAAAAAACACATCACCAATAATAAAACAACGATATTCTTACAAACTTATCAAAGTATCCTTATGGTTTATGGTCTTATCAAGCATTGGTCCTTGGGTTTTAGGTGGTATTATGAGTACTTTAGGAAATACTTCTATTTGGTATAAAATTGCTATTTATTTTTACCTCCATTTTCAATATAATGGATGGTTTATTTTAGCACTCTTCGGAATTTTCTTTTACATTTTAGAAGAAAAAAAGATATTGCCAAAAAAACAGGATACCACTGCTTTTTATTGGTTGATGATTCCCAGCATTCTCCTCACTTTTTTCTTATCCGTTTTATGGACAAAACCACACGCTATATTCTATATTTTAGCAGGAATTGGAAGCGTTTTACAAATTTTAGCAATTGGTAAATTTATACAAATACTACAAAAAAATAATCTTGCTAAAATAACAGACTCAAAAACAAAATTTTTACTAAAAACTGCTTTTGCTTTTCTGTTGATAAAAATCATACTTCAAACTAGTACCCTACTACCCTATTTTGCAAATTTACCCTCTCAAATACTCCATTTTGTGATTGGATATATTCATCTTATTTTTTTAGGAATTATCAGCATCTCATTATTTGCTTTATTGCATCATTTTAAATTGATAAAACTTTCAAAAGGTGGATACACGCTCTTTTTAATTGGATTTTTAATTACTGAAGTGCTCATTTTTTACAAAGGTTTTTCAATTTGGTTATTGCTTTACATTCCAGAAAATTATCTTTTATTACTTGCTATTTTTTCTATATTTATGGGAATTGGTATTTTATGGATATTCCTTAAAAACGTACAATCTTTTTTGAACACAAAACAGTAAAATAATGTTCATAAATTAAAAAATTACTTTCAAAAAAATACCTTAAATTTGTTTCCTATAAATTTAATATTGAAATATGGCATCGGCTGAAAATCAAGAAATCGTAAAAAATGTTTTCACAACCTACTTAGAAGAAAACAAGCATCGAAAAACACCCGAAAGATATGCCATACTCAACGAAATTTATAATGTAGAAGAGCACTTTGATATCGAATCACTCTATATTAACATGAAGAATAAAAACTATCGAGTTAGTAGAGCTACTCTATACAATACGATAGATATTTTATTAGACTGCGGATTGGTTAGAAAACACCAATTTGACGGGCATAATATGGCTCGTTACGAAAAAAGTTATTTCGACAAACAACACGATCATATTATTTTTACAGATACCGGAAAAGTAAAAGAATTTTGTGATCCAAGAATACAAGTCATTAAAAAAACAATAGAAGATGTTTTTGATATTGATATTCACAGTCATTCACTTTATTTTTACGGAACAAAAAAACAAGACAAAAACAAATAACACAACTAACACACAACTAAATGGCAGTAGATTTATTACTCGGATTGCAATGGGGAGATGAAGGAAAAGGAAAAATTGTAGATGTACTTACTAGAAAGTACGACATTATTGCACGCTTTCAAGGAGGTCCTAATGCAGGACATACTTTAATTTTTGACGGATTTAAACACGTTTTACACACTATTCCTTCAGGGATTTTTCATAAAACAGCACTTAATGTAGTGGGGAATGGAGTTGTAATTGATCCTGTAATTTTTAAAAAAGAATTAGAAAATTTAGACCAACATAATATTGATTACACATCGACATTATACATTTCTAGAAAAGCACATTTAATTTTACCAACACACAGATTGTTAGATGCAGCTTCTGAAACATCAAAAGGAAAAGCGAAAATTGGTTCTACTTTAAAGGGCATCGGACCAACATACATGGATAAAACAGGCAGAAACGGAATGCGTGTAGGTGACTTAGAACTAAAAGATTGGAAAGACAAATACAATGCTTTAACTAAGAAACATTTAAAAATGCTATCCTTTTTTGATGTTCAAATAGAGTACGATTTAGAAGAGTTAGAAGCTGAATTTTGCAAAGGAATTGATAAATTAAAAACTTTGAAATTTATTGATAGTGAAGAGTTTTTAAACAATGCTATCAAAGAGAATAAAACAATTTTAGCTGAAGGGGCTCAAGGCTCTTTACTAGACATTGATTTCGGAACATATCCGTTTGTAACATCTTCTAACACTACTGCGGCAGGCGCTTGTACAGGGTTGGGTGTTGCTCCTAATAAAATTGGAGATGTTTTCGGTATTTTTAAAGCCTATGTAACTAGAGTTGGCTCTGGTCCTTTTCCTACAGAATTATTTGATAAAGACGGAGAAAGAATGGCGAAAGTTGGTCATGAATTTGGCGCAACCACAGGAAGACCAAGACGTTGCGGATGGTTAGACTTAGTCGCTTTAAAATATGCTGTTCAAGTAAACGGAGTTACACAATTAATGATGATGAAAGGCGATGTTCTCTCTGGATTTGACACCTTAAAAATTTGCACTTCTTACAATTACAAAGGAAAAGAAATTACACATTTTCCATATAATATAGAACCCGAAAATGTAACTGTAAACTATACCAATTTTAAAGGTTGGAATGAAGATTTAACAAAAATGACAGACAAAGATGAGTTGCCAAAAAACTTGTTAGATTATGTAGCTTTTATAGAAAAAGAAACAGGAGTTCCTATTAAAATAGTTTCTGTAGGACCCGATAGAAAACAAACAATCTTACGTTAAATTTTTGATTGAACAAAAACAAAAACGTCCCGAATATCGGGACGTTTTTTAGTTATGATTTTACGATATTCCGTTCTTCTAAAAGCTGATTTGCAAAAGAGCAACATAAATCAAACGTTTCTATAATATCATCTATAGAAGTTTTTGGGTTTATCAAACACATTCTTAACACTACTTGCTTATTCAATATCGTTGTAACCAACAAAGCTTCTCTAGAAGCAATTACCCTTTTAGATATCTCTTGATTTAAACTATCTAATTCCTCTTCAGACAAATTATAATCAATCGGGTTGTATCTAAAATTAATTACTGCCAAAGTTGCAGGAGAAATAATTTCCCAACTCTTACTTTTTCGTAATATTTTTTCTGTTTTTTCAGCCAATTCAATACTATACGTTACCGCATCTTTAAAAGTATTTAATCCGTAAGTTTTAATAGACATATAAAACTTTAAAGCTCTAAAACGCCTTGTTAGTTGAATACCATAATCATAAAAATTAATTTCAGATTCGTTTCCTTCAATATCTCTTAAATACTCTGGTTTTTCACTAAAAGTACCGCTTAACCAAGAAGCATCTTTTACCAACAAACAACCTATTTCATAAGGCTGAAAAAACCATTTATGAGGATCTACAGTCAATGAATCTGCACGCTCTATTCCTCTTAAAACCCTCGCTCCTTTTTTTGATAAAATAGCAGCACCTCCGTAAGCTCCATCAATATGAAACCATAAATTTTCTTCTTCACAAATATCTGCAATCGCATCTAACGGATCTACAGTACCTGTATTTGTCGTTCCTGCAGATGCTATAAAACAAAAAGGTTGTAAGCCCTTTAACCTATCTCTAGCAATCTCATTTTTAAGCTTATTGATACTCAATTTAAATTCAAAATCTGTAGGAATAATTCTAATTTGTTCTTTTTTAAATCCTAAAACTCGAATTGCTTTTATGTTTGATGAATGCGCTTGGTCTGACAAATAAA